>CAUQJU010000107.1:0-5122 GCA_963518005.1 uncultured Campylobacter sp. | reverse complement strand
GTTTTGCTTGCTAGCTCTATATCTTTTACATCGATTAAATTTGCGCTATTTTTATCGTAAGAAACGGTGCTTGAGTACTGGCTATGAAGGAAGCTTTGACTCGGTTTTTGTCCGTAAAGCGTGATATTTGCGCCATCAAAAAACGGAAAGCTAACGTAGTGCGTCTCAAATCCTGGCATATCCGAGGCCGCTTTTTGCACAAGGGCGTCGATAGAGATATTTTTATCGTAAATTTCCGGACCGATTACGAATTTAGAATTATCAAAAGGCGGCATAAACATAAACCTAAGCTCCCACCAAGCCCCGCTAAGCGCGACTGCAAATATAACGGGCGTAGAAAAAACGCCGATAAATTTGTGCGAATCGCTCATAAAAACCGCCATTCTCGCAAACCGAAGGCGCAGTAAATTCGTCCAAAAATTTCGGTAAACGATAAAGCCGCTAATCGAAATAATAAAGGCAAAAATCGCCGTCAGACCAAGCAAAATTTGACCGCTTTTTTCAAGAAGCAAATTTTCGTGAAGCTCGGTAATAACGCCGATAAATCCGCTATCGTGCGGTACGAGATCGCTTTTTATCTCTCCGCTAAATGCGTCTAGATACACGCACGCCCACTCTTTTTCGCCCGCGCCGTGCTCTAGTAGCCAAACTTTGTCCGTTTTTTGGGGATCTACGTCGATATTCCAGCCTACGATCTCGTGATGCGGATACTCTTTTTCTATTTTTTCTCTTAGCTCATCAAATTTTAGCCTCTTTTTATCGCTGCCGTCTGCTACATAGATGACGCCTGGAGTTAAAATATTATTTATCTCATCTTTATAAACTAAAACCGAACCAGTAAAGCATACGATAACTAGCGGAATGCAAAATATGAGTGAAATATAAGTATGAATTTTATACATCGTCTTTTTGTCAAGTATACTCACGTTTAAAATTTGTACTTTTAAAATTTACTTTAAATCGGCGCGGATTTTAGTATTTTAATAATTAATAATTTCTAAAACCATTATCAAATAAATAAGGAATCTATATTTTGCGTTAAATATTTAAAAACAGGGTTTAGCAGAGGTAGACGAATGCAAAACGGCAAATTTGTTACGTTAAATTACGGAAATCAATTTAATGTGGTCTCAAAGCAAAATCGGCTTTTTAGTTTAAACAAAATCAGCGCCCAACGGTCGAGCAACCGCCGAGCTCAAATTTGACGCAGGCCCAGCCTAAAGCAAGCTCAAATTTGAGCCTTAAATTTCCTCTCTTTTATAAATTTTACTCACGAATTTATCTATCTTATACACCGCGCCAAAGAGCGCAGGCACGACGAGTAGCGTTAGCAGCGTCGAGCTAATAAGCCCAGAGATCACCGAGATCGCCATCGGGGAGTTGCCCTCGTATCCAGCGCCTCTGCTAAGCGCAAGCGGCAACATCGCAAATATCATCGCAAAAGTAGTCATCAGTATCGCTCGTAGCCTCTTAACGCCCGCGCGCACGATGGCTTCGTTTAGCTCCACACCCTCGTTTGCGTAGCGGTTGGCAAAATCCACGACTAAAATCGCATTTTTGCCCACCATGCCAAAAAGCAAGATCGCACCGACCATGACGAACAAGCTAAACGAGTTGCCGCTAAGATACAGCCCGACAGCCACACCGCCAAACGCCAGCGGCATTGAGATCATGATGATGAGCGGCAAAATAAAACTCTCGTAAAGCGCGGCCAGGATCATATAGATGAGCACGACGCTAAGGCTGATCGTAAAGACAAAGGCCGCGTTCGTGTCGTTCATCATCTCGATAAAGCCCGTCATCACGTAATCATAGCCTGCGGGCAAAATTTGACCGATATTTTCGTCGATGCCCTTTTGCACGGCGCCTAGCGGGACGTTATCTACGTTTGCGACGATCCTGATCTGACGCTGCTTGTTAAAGCGGTTTATCACGGAAAAGGTCTTATTCGTCTTAAACTCCGCCACCGCGCTTAGGCTTATACTCTCGCCGTGGGCATTTTTGATCTTTAGTTTTTGCAGCGCCTGCGCGTCCTTGCGGTACTCGTCGTCAAACCTCAGTATCATATCGTACTGCGCGTCGCCGTTATCAAAGCTACCAAGCTTGTTTTGCCCAAAGGACGCGTATATCACCTGCGCGACCGCGCTAGGATCGACGTTTAGGCGTTTGGCTTTATCTTTATTTACGCTGATTTGTAGCTCGTTTATCTTGTCTTCGTTATCGCTGCCCACGTCCGTCGTGCCCTCTATCGCGCGCACCATGGCGATGGCTTTTGGCAGGATTTCGTCTAGCTTTTCCAGGCTATCGCCCGTGATCGTTAGCTGCACGGGCTCGCTGTCGCTACCCGTATCGACGTATGGTATCTGCAGGACTTTGACGCTGAGGCCTTCAAATTTAAGCTTCTTTCTATACTCGTCCATTATCTGCGTTTGGCGCTCTTTTCGCGACTCAAAGCCTTTTAGGCGGACGTAAATTTTAGCCTTGTACGCGTCCTTTGAGTCCGTGTAACCGGCGATCATATAGGAGTACTCGACGCGCGGATCGCTATCTACGGTGCGCACGACCTCGCCGGCTCTAGCGCTCATAGCCTCAACCGAGATGCCTGGGTTTGCCTTTAAAAATATCTCAAACTGCCCCTCGTCCTCGACGGGCAAAAAGTCCATACCGACCTTGCCTGCTAGGCTCATACAAAGAGCTAGCACGCCAAAAGTAAGGATAACAAACGCGGTTTTAAACCTCAAAATAAGCTTCAAAAGCCGCTCGTAACCGCTCTCCAGCGCCTCAAAAAATGGCTCCGTCACGCGGTAAAATTTGCTCTCGCCCTCGCTCAAAAACCTCGCCGCCAGGCTAGGTATCAGCATAATGCAAACCAAAAACGACACCACGATACCGCCGCTCACGCTCATACCGAAGGAGTTAAAATACTGCCCGACGATGCCCTCCATAAAGGCAATCGGCACAAAAACGCAAAGCAGCACCGCGCTAATGCTAAGCACGCTAAAGGCGATCTCGCGCACGCCCTCAAAGCTCGCTTTTAGCGGATTGCTCCCCTCTTCTTGCATCTTCTTGGAGATATTTTCCACGACCACGATCGCATCGTCGATAAATATACCTATACCATGCGTGAGAGCCAGCAGCGTGAGGGGGTTTAGATCAATGCCCAAAACGTCGATGATAAAAAACGTCCCCACGATACTAGCCGGGATCGCGAGCGCGGCGATGATAGTCGCGCTAAAGCTTCGCAAAAAGAAAAAGACGATGACAACCGTGAGCGCGACGCCTAGCATCATGTCAAATTTGACCTGATTTATGTGCTTTAGGATGCTTTCGCTCTTTTCGTAAACCTGCTCTACTTCGTAGTTCTCGCCTAGTCTTGCCGCTAAATCGTCCGTTTTAGCTTTGAGCGCGTTTACCGTCTCGATAGTGTTTGCGCCGCTTACTTTTATAGCGTCAAGCAACACTCCGCGCTTGCCGTTATACATCGCTACGGCGTCGGTGTCGTGATGAGATAGCTCTATGCGCGCGACGTCTTTTAAAAACACGTCTTTTTGCAGGCGTATCTCCTCTATCTCGCGCACGCTTTTAGCGTCGAATTCGCTCTTTAAAAATATCTCGAATTCGCTGTTTTCGAGCTTTCCTAAAGGTGCTTTTAAATTTTGCGATTTGATTATATTTATGACAGAGGCCGCGGTCAGGGCGTATTTATCTAGCTTAAACGGATCAAGGTAAATTTTAATCTCAGGCTCCAAAAAGCCCTTATCATCGACCTTGCCAACACCTTTTACGCGCTGCAAAAACGGCTTTGCTTCGTCTTTGACTGCTTGCATGAGCGCGGTTAAATTTTCGTCCTTGCGGCTAACAAAAAAGCTCGCCACCTTGCCGCTGTCGCTACTAATTTTCTCTATCTCGGGCTGGGCGTCCAGCTTTGCCTTTGCGACCTTGTCGCGTACGTCGTTCGCAGCGACGTCGATGTTTTTCTTGAGATTAAACTCGACCAAAACGATGCTGAGGTTGTTAAATGTATAGGATCTAATTTTTTTGATACCGTCTATCGTCGAGACCTCGTCCTCGATCTTTTTAGTAACCCTGCTCTCGATGAGGCTCATGTCGCCCGGCGCGTAGGTCGTGATCTTAACCAGCGGGATGACGACCTCGGGAAAGAGATTTACCGGCATCCTAAAAAGCGACATCGCGCCGAAAAATACGAGCGCTACAAAAAACATCAGCGTCGTAATCGGGCGATTTATGGCTAGTTTATACATTTCGCGCCTTCGCTAAAACGGGCTTTTGCGGCGAATTTATCCGGCCGCCCTGCTGCGCAAAAAGCGTTTGGCGTTTAGCGGCAAGCAAAAATTGCGCCGCGTCAAATTCGGGATTTAAATTTATGCCATCTTGTTTGTGCGCTAAATTTAATCCGTCGCCCGCTTCTTTCGTCAAATTTGCATTTTTCGCGGCGGCGTCAAATTTAGCCACATTCGCCAAATTTGAGTTCAAATTTATCTCGCTTTTCGTTTGTGCCGTCAAATTTAAAAATCTCTCTACGCAGACGCTCGGTTTATCGTTATCAAATTTCACGCACACAAACTCGCCGTTTTTAAAACCGTCAAATTTAAGCTCAGATGTTTTATTTGCGTCCTCCTTTTTAGGCTCGGCGGCCTTTTTATCACTCGTTGCGTCCCCATCCTGCGAATCTGAGACGATATATCCCTCGCCAAAAAGTCCCGGCGTCAAATTTCGCGCCTGCACTTCGGCGTAAATTTTGCCGTTTTTCGTATCGATAGTCGGGTAAATGAGGCTGATTTTACCGTGCCTCTCCTCGCTTTGGCCGTCTAGTTTATAGACAAATTCGCTACCGATTTTCACGCGGTCTTTAAATTTTTCATCAAAGCTAAGCTTGAGCTTGACGTCCGGATACGAAAATATAGACATCAGCTTTTGCGCTACGCCGCCCACGCCCTCGCCGACCTCGATACTCTTGCCAGATATCGTCCCGTCAAAAGGCGCTAGCAGCCGCGTGTCTTCTATCCGTTTTTGCGCCAAATTTAGTGCCAGATGCGCTCTGTTTTCTGCTAGCGCGGCGTTTTTAAAATCAAACTCCGCATTTTCAAAAGCCTGCTTCGAG
>CAUQJU010000106.1:0-5171 GCA_963518005.1 uncultured Campylobacter sp. | reverse complement strand
TTTATCAAATCGGCAGAGGCTTCGTTAGGCGACCGTGACGGAGGTGCTGATATGCTAGAAATAGGCCTAGCCGCATCTTTGTTTAGTACCTCGATGAGCCCATCTATATCGGCGACCGTGTAGTTTGCGTTTTTTGGCGCGCCCTTTTTTGACGTCCGTTCCATATCGATTAGCATCGATAGATAGTATCTTTTTTGGTCGCAGAGCGGCAATGCAAGGCTGTATTCGCGAAAATTCTTTTCCAAATTTTCCATTTCCGCATTGATTTTGGCGAGTCTAAAAAGCGTATCTTCCTTTTTGACTTGCAACTTTCTCGAAAGAGAGGCGTAGTAGGTCCTGGCCTCCTCGAGACCACTAAATGTTTTGGGATCACTATTTTTCATAGCAATTCCTCCTTTTGTTTAAAATTGAAATCAGCTTTTTGCCAATCCCTATATTAATTATAAGGTTTTTAGCGTAATCCACATTTCAGATTTAGAACATTTTATTTTTATTCAAATAATATATAAATTAGGATATAATTTCATAAATTTATTCATATAGAAAGGAAATAAAAATGGACATTTGTTCGTTTGTGTTACTTAAAGACAAGGTGTCGGATGCAAATCTGATAGCAATCAAAAACAAAATCGAAAAATTGGAGGCTGATGGGCATAAAATTGATGTTTTATCGGTAGTCCCCGTACTTTCATCACCAAACATAGGGCTTGCTATCAGCGTCTTTTTGGGTTGGCTTGGATCAGATAGGATTTATAAGGGCGATATGGGGCTATCGGTATTTAAGTTATTTATTTGTTCTATGTTGCCTATCTTAGCAGTCATCTTAGGCGCGTTTCCATTGGCTATTATAGGCCTTGTGTGGTACTTTATGGATATAAGTCTGGTATTTCTCGGTATCAAAAAGGATAACTTCAACAAAATAATGCAGGCTTTGAGTAGTGATAAAAATACAAACGTAAAATTAAACGACGAAAAAGAAGTCGCTGCACAAAATTTTATTAGCGAGACAAAAGATGCTCAAGCGGTGCAAAATTTTGCTCAAAGCAGGAGCGAGACAAAAGAAAGCGCGATAAATTTAAATAAAGAGACGCAATCCCTCAAACAAGAGCTCAAAACGAATATATCCAAAGAAAATATAAATTTACAAACCAAATTTGAACCCGCCACAAGCGAGAAACAAACCGGGCAAACTACGAACACGACTTCAAATTTATCAAAATTACCCGCAAGCCCAAAATCTCCGGCCATAGGTCTCGTACTCGGCCTTTTTCTAGGCTGGCTGGGCGTAGATAGGTTTTATAAGGGCGACATAATGCTTGGCGTATTTAAAATTTTACTTTGTGTCGCACCGGCTCTGCTGTTCGCATCAGCTACAAAAACAAATAGCGACGCAGCGCTGATGGTTGCGTCCGTGATTATGTGCGCAGGTCTTATTTGGTGTTTTGCGGACTTGTTTTTGGTTTATATTGGTATCAAAAAAGACAATCTAAATAGACGAATTTAAAATTTAATCCAAAGAAGAAAAATGAACAACGCATATATGCTGTTTCAAGGCAAAGTTTCAGATACTCATCTGATGGTTATAAAAAGCGAGCTGGATAAAGCCGAAGCAGCTGGCAAGAGGCCTGATTTGACCCTAATGGCCGCTACGCTTAAAAGCCCTATGGTTGGGCTTGTGCTCGGATTTTTATTCGGCTGGCTTGGTGTAGATAGGTTCTATAAAGGCGATGTCGGACTTGGAATATTCAAAATAATCCTTTGCATTGCGCCGATGTTTTTTGCCGTGCAAGCGGGACAAAGAGGCGATGAGGATCTGGCGGCTATGGCGATGATGATTGGTTTTGCGAGTCTTATTTGGTGTATTGCCGATTTATTTTTGGTCTATACAGGCATCAAAAAAGACAATTTTAACAAAATAATGATCTCTTTATAATTTTAAATTTAAAGGTAAGTGATGAATAGCACTCTTTTGTTGCTAAAGGGCAAGATTTCAGACGTAAATTTGATAGAGCTCAAAGGTAGGTTAGATAGGATGGCGTCGGTTGGACATTATAGTCTTGATCTCTCGCCCGTTTTATCCACCTTAAAATCCCCGGGTATCGGACTGGTGCTTGGATTTTTGTTCGGCTGGCTTGGTGTAGATAGGTTTTATAAGGGGGATGTGTGGCTTGATATATTTAAAATTCTACTTTGTATACTTCCTGTCTTTTTGGTAATGGGCGCTGCGCGAAATGGCAACGATGATCTTGCCGGTTTTGCGTCTTTAATCATGTGCGCAGGCATTGTTTGGTGCATTGCCGATCTATTTTTGGTCTATACGGGCATCAAAAAAGACAATTTCAAAAAAATAATGGCTTCTTTGTAAGCCAAATTTAAAGGAAAAACTATGAGCAACTCTTATCTGTTATTTAAAGGTAAGGTTTCAGACACTCATCTGATGATCGTTAAAAATGAGCTAGATAGAGCCGAGGCGGCAGGCAATATGCCCGATCTAAAGCCGCTAACCTCACAGCTAAAAAGTCCTATCTTGGGTCTTATCATAAGCATTTTGTTCGGCTGGATAGGTGCGGATAGATTTTACAAGGGCGACAATAGCTCGGGAGTCGTTAAATTTATCCTGATCTTAGGCGTAGCTAAGGCCGCAGAGACCAATCCCGACCAAGCCGTTCTCATACTGGGACTTGTCACTTTGTGGTGGTTTATAGACATATTTTTGGTCTATTTCGGCATAAAAAAGGACAATTTCAAAAAAATCTCGGCCTTTTTCTTAGGCTAAATTTAAAAGGATGAAAAACATGACTAAATTTACTTCCGCCCTGCTAGCATGCCTGCTGTGTTCTAGCGCGGCGTTTGGCTTTGACCCTATCGGTTTTATCAAAAAGACCGTGAGCGACGAGGGCGACATTACTGCGGGCTTTAGCAGAAATAACTATCTATATGTCGTCAAGGATGACGTATATAAGCTTATGTGGCAAGATAGCTATGGGAATGATGTGTCCCCGCTTGTTATCCCTTCTATTGAGGATCCAAACTCACACGATAAGCGTATGACCTACGCCGAGGCGGTTCACTACTGCGATGATTTAAATTTTGCAGGCTACGACGACTGGCGTTTGCCGACCGCAAACGAGCTTTTAAGCATCACGGACGATACTAGGGTTAAGCCTGCCATAAACAAAGCTTTTGAAAACGTCGCATACGTGACGAACGACAAAGACAAGAAAAGCTACTTCTGGTACTGGAGCCAAACTAAATACGCCGGCGACTCGTCGCGCGCGTGGGTCGTGGATTTCGGGAACGGCAGTGGTGGCTGGGACGACGTTTCTTCTCGCTACTTCGTGCGGTGCGTCCGGGACTATTGATTTTTGAAAATTTAGATAAAGGAAAAAGTATGAAAAGATATATAGCCGCTTCTTTGCTGCTTTGCGGTCTGCTAAATGCAGAGGCGCTAAGTCCTACGTGCTACCGAGATAACGATAAAAACGTAGTGATATGTAGCGACAAAAAGCTGGGAAGACTAATGTGGCAGGATGAAAAGCAAAACGTTGAAGGAACGTGGGAGCAGGCGCAAGAGTACTGCAAGCTAGTAAACCTAGCGGGATACAAAGACTGGAGGCTACCTACAAGGATGGAGCTACTAAGCATAGCGGATAAGAGTAGGTATGACCCCGCTCTAAATACCGCTTTTAAATACATAGCAGAATCTGACTTGCCAAGGTACTGGAGCCAAACTAAAAGTGCCGACGGCTCGTCTCGTGCGTGGGTCGTGGATTTCAGGAATGGCGAGGCTGGCTGGCTTGACGTTTCTCGTCGCTACTTCGTGCGGTGCGTCCGAGAGGATTGATTTTTGAAATTTCTTTTGCTCCCTTTGCGGGAGCTTTTTTAAATTTTGGAGAATAAAATGAATAATTTTACGGCTGAACAGATAATAAAAATAAACGAAATTTTTAGTAGGGTTGTTGATTGTAATGGAAATTTGAAGGTGTTTAGGGATTTTGATTGGAGTTTAACCGAAACAGGCGGTAAATTTAACAATCAAATTTTTCCTATTGTGTACACAAGAGAATACGTGGATAGTGCAAACAATACTAAATACAAAGACACGTTTGATAGAAATGAAGCCAATCAAAAACAAAGCGATGAACAAAAATTTAATAAAATTCATGAAAACGGTTTAAATACTTTTTATTTAAATCCAAAAACTATGCTTAAAATAGGTGACGCCGACATAAAAACTCTTGGTATAACCGCATCGAATTTTAAGATAGGTGACATAAAAAATAATCAAAATATAGATCAATACTTTTCGGTTCTGCTAAATAAATTTCCAAACGAGATCGAAAAAGACGACCTTGTAATTTTATATACAGCGTTTTATGGGCTTTTGCAAGTTTGCGATTTTGACATGCATAGCAACGTCTCTATTTTATATCTAAATATTTTCCAAAGATTGATTGACTATTTTAAGGATGGCAAGACCGATTTTTATGTAACTACAAATAGCGGTATAGAGCAAATTGATAAAGCATTGGCTGAAAAATTGAAAGAGTGCTATGAAATAAATAAATTCGTTTGTAAGATTAAACTTTTTATAAAAGAAAATTGTACACCACTAAAAAGTCTTGAAATAGATTGCGATAAATTTAAAAATAGCTTAGATAGCAGTAGCAAAGAGTTGTTTGACAAAAACTCAGGTATTTACAGACAAGTCGGCAAAATAGTAGGAGCTTTTTATGGCTTAACACAAAACGACTCAAAAAATATCATCTACTACGGCGCGCCTGGGACCGGCAAAACGAAATTCGTAAAAGACCGCCTCGATATTTTAGACCCAAATCGCGCTAGAGCCGAATGGGTGCAGTTTCACAGCGGCTTTGAATACGAGGATTTTATAGACGGCATAAAACCGGTCGGGATACAAAACGGAAATTTAAATTTGGCTTTGACAAACGGCATATTTAAAGAATTTTGTTTAAAAGCAGCGCAAAACGATAAAGAAAATTTCTTTTTCGTAGTAGATGAGATAAACAGAGCTGACATAGCGGCGGTATTTGGCGAGACGTTATCGCTTTTGGAGGAAAATTACCGCGGAGAAAGCATAAAGACCAAAAACTTTCCGTTAAGCAATCAAGAGTTCTTTATACCTGCAAATATCTATTTCATCGGTATGA
>CAUQJU010000105.1:0-5175 GCA_963518005.1 uncultured Campylobacter sp. | reverse complement strand
TAATAAGAGTGCTGATCGGACTAGCGATAATGATCGCCGGAGCGGTGTTTAACAGCTGGTGGGGGCTGGTTGGACTCGTGCCCTTTATCGTGGGCGTCACGGGATTTTGCCCTGCTTGCTACTTTTTAAACCGCTGTTCGCTAAAGCGTTAAATTTAGCCGAATTTGCTAGCGCGGGCTTAAATTTAACCTCAAATTTGAGTCCGCGCTTTATTTTTAGATAATGCAAATTTGGGTTTTATAAACCGCACTATTTACGGCGCAAATTTCACTGTCCACACCGTCAAATTTAATTCCCGCTTACTCATTTTTAACGCGATATGCATCAAATTTAAGCTAAAATACGCCAAATTTTAAAAAGGACAAACGTGAACGATTTTAAAAGATTAAACGAGCTAGTAGCCGCAGGCAAAGACGAGCTAAACGCGATGTATCGGCAGCTGGATAACCCTAGCGAGGTCGTGCTAAAGATGCTAAAAATCGCAGGTTTTAAGGGTGAGAAGAGCGAAAAAGTCGCGGTTTTGCGCCGCATAGTCGATCTAAAAACTGAGCCGCTAGAAAACGAGCTAAAAAAGCAGGGGTGCGAGGAGGCCGCGATAGGGCGCATAAAAGACGAAGCTTACGAGCTCGTGCGCGAGTTTTACGAGGCGCGCTTTGAAAAGCTTTTGGCGATGGTAAAAGAGGAGAAAATAATAGATGAGTTTTACCTGGTGCTACTTAGCGGCATGCACGGCGCGGGGCTAGCGATGAACGCGTGGCAAAGCGCGTGGGACAGGCAAATCCTGCAAACGACGAATAAAGAATTCGAAGCTAAATTTGCAAGCATGGCCGAAGCGATCAAATTTATAGGCGAAAACGGCCTCTATCAAAAAGACGGCGGGCAAAAGGGCGAGCGAAGCTACGGCGCGGTCCTCAAAAACGGCGAAAAATACGCCTTCGCGCCCTATGCCGCAGCCTTTGAAAAAGAAGTAAAACGCGTGGCGGGCGCGCTGGAGGAGCTAATCAAAAATCTAAAATCGCTAGCTCTAAACGACGAGCAAGCGGCTTACGTGAAGTATTTTGAAAAGCTAAAGGCAGCGTTTTGCGAGCGGGAAAACGACCGAGCGATCCCTGCGTGGCAGGACGCTGAGCGCGCGTGGATGGATGTAAAGGGCCCGCTACAGCCCGGCCATCCGCTCGAGTACTACGAGGACGCCTACACGCACGCCGTCGCGCTCGAGTGGGACGTGAGGCTCTCAGGCGCTAGCGACTTTGACGAGGCAAAATTTAAAGCTAGCGTCATCCGCGCCTACGAGCAAATTTGCCGCGAGTGCGGGATAGAGGACGCCCAGCTCGCGCGCCAAGTCACGCAAAACGTCGCTAGAACGCAGACGTACATCAGCGTGCCGATGATCTACTACGGCGCCGAGCTAAACGGGCTTTTCTCCGCGCAGGTCGTGCCAAACGACGAGACCGTGAGCAAGGAGCGGGGCAAAAAGATATTCGCCTTCGTCGAGCACGTTTACGAGAGCGCCAAGGCGCGGCCGTTTATGAAGCTTAGCGGGGAGATATTTTCGCGCGAGTTTTTGGACTACGGGCGCGAAATTTTGTTTAAAAAGCCGCAAATTTGGAAGAAAACCTACGAAATCTCCACGATCGGCCACGAGTTTGGGCATATACTTTTCGTCGGCACCGACACCGAAAAAGCGATGAACGCGGACGGCGAGTTTAAATTTATCGAGGAGTATAAGGCGACTACGGGCGGGCTGGTAAATTTCTTTATCGGCGGCGACGAAGGCTACGAGATGAGCGTATTTCACGAGCTGATCGCCCGCGCGGTCGGACTTATCGCGTGGCGCGAGGTCGATGAGGTGCGCGCGTACTACTGCGAGGGGCTCATACACCTGAGCTTGCTGTTTGACTCGGGCGCGCTTAGTTTTGCGGACGGCGCTTTACTCGTCAAATTTGACCGCGAGCACTACGCTAAATTTAAAGAAATCTGCCTCGCAAACTACAAAAATTTGGCGCTCCACTACGCAAGGCGTGCTCCTGCGGGCGAGTTTTTGGCAAGATTTTGCGACAAAGAGGGTAAAAGCTACCTGCCTAAACACGCGCAGGCAAGGGCTTTTGTAGAGCACTACTACGCCCGCTACAAGGCTATCGGCAACGAGCTTGACGAGAGCGGCGAATGGGAAAAATGGCAAGCGGGAGAAAAGTAGTCCGAGGCAAATTTGCGCTAAATCTGGCGACCCCAGCATACAAATTTGACCCAAATTTTACGTCAAATTCGCCTTTTTCTAGCGGCCTAGACCCGCGCCTTTTTGGCGCTGAGTTTAGCATTTTCAGGATGCGGATCTTGCGGGCTAAATTTGTACGTGGCGCCCCGTAAATTTACCGAATTTGCTGCAAGTCCTGGTTATTTGCATCAAATTTGCCTTAAATTCGGGCGTAAAATTTAAAAAGTAAAATTTGATAAAATCGCGGTAAATTTACTTGAGGGCAAGCAAGCCAAACGCGGCAAATAGCCGCTAAATTTACGAATCTAAAACGAAAGGATAAAAAATGGAAGAAATGCTAGAGGGTATGGGCGAGCCGCGCATAAAACAAGTCGCGCTGCCAAAGGACACAAACTCGGCGGGCAATATATTCGGCGGCTGGATACTAAGCCAGATCGACCTAGCCGGCGCGCAGGCCGCGCGGGAGCTGTCTCCCGAGCGCGTCGTGACGATCTCGATGCAAGAGATTATATTTAAGCAGCCCGTTTTCGTCGGCGACGTCGTGAGCTGCTACGCCAAAATCATCGCCGCGGGCAACACCTCGATCAAAACTAAGATCGAAGTCACGGCGCTGCGGCTAAACGCGGCGGGCTTTCGCGAGCGCATACACGTGACATCCGCGATCGCGACCTACGTGAGCGTGACCAAGGACGGCGCGAAAAAACCGATCGATCCGGAGCTAAAAAAAGCGCACGGATTTTGACGAATTTGCCTTGGTCGGAGCGCATTTTACGGCTCTAGTTTGCATGCGGTAGGATCTCAAATGCGCTTTGCCGTCCCTAGAGCCTGACATCTAGGAGCAGACAAAGTAGGCCCGGTTTTGCGCGAGCTAAATTTGCGCTCACTTGCGAGATCGCTAAATTTAACCCTTTGCGCCGCCTTGAAACGAGCGTCAAAATAGCCTTGCCTCTTGTTTGCTTTTGCCTTGCGATTAATCCCTTTTGCGCTCAGCATATTTGCGGCGGGTTAAATTTAGACCCGGGTTGTTAGCTTGCGAGTTTTTAGCTTGGCGATGACGCTGCGAGTTTACGGGCTAATCTGCCGTAAATTTTAGGAAAACGACCCGCGTTTAAAATCAAAAATTTGCCGTAAATTTACCGTTTGGCTAGCCAAAATCATCCCGTTTGCGCCTTATCAATCGCCGTCTTTCCAAGCAAGCTAAAGCCGCGCTTTTGTCGTAGACGGGTCTTGCCGCCTTAAATTAGCCTATTTCAAATCGGTTTTACTTGGGCTTTGCGGTAAATTTAGGCTAAATTTAGCTCTGCTGCTTAAAGCTTGGCTGGTTAAATTTAATTTGCTTCGTCTAGCTCGCGCAAATTTTAGAAAAGGCGGAAATTTAACTTGCGCCTATCATCGCGGGTTTATCTCAAAATGCCGCGCTAAATCTATTTTTCGTAAATTTGCTTAAATTCGGTTTTAAATTTATCTTGAGGCGATCAGCGAAAGGCTTATTTTTAGGCTTTTGCTTTACGTTTCAGCGTAGTTTTATCTTTATATATGTATCATTTGTGAAACATTAATAAAAAGAAAGCGTATGAAACAAGTCCGTACATCCTCTATTTAACGTAGCTTCCCCCTTTAAGTCAAGTTTTCTAAAATCAAATCCGCGCAAAGCCTTTAGTATGCCAGAACTCATCGTCGTTATACTCATCGTCGGTATCCTGGCTTTAGTTTTTACGCCAAAGATGATGGACGATAGCGATCGGCGTCTAGGCAAGGTCGTAGACGAGGTCACGCAGGATATCAGATACGCCCAGATGCTGGGGATGAGTACCGGCCGAGGGGTATTTACTATTGATAGAAGCGATTTGTCGTATAAGACCGGAGGATATAGCGTATTTGCAAACGGTATGATATTGGATGGGTGGATTAGAGATCCGGTAAATCCAAGTAAATATTTGTATTGGCCGACTTCGTATGAACGCATATCGTCTATGATGAATCCGTACAGAATGAGATTAATCGATGAACATGAAAATCCTAGGATGTTTATCTCTAAAAACGGAATCGAGGTTAAGAGAATAGGTAGTGACTGGGATGGCTGCTTCAGCTACGATGGGTTTCATTTGGTTTTTGATGAATTAGGAAGACCGTTTTATAGAAGCGATACTTTGCCGCATCCTGGTTTGAGACCGTATTTTGTCGGTGTCAAGTATAAGTTCTTGGATAGAGATAAATGCAAATTTGCTATAGAGTCCAAAACCAAAGTCGCTACTATAAGCATAGAGCCTGAGACGGGCTTTGTGCATGTCGAGTATTCGGATAAATAGCGGGCGGTTTGGCTGGATGCGGCGCAAAAGCTGCTGGCAGAGTCAAATTTACAAGGCCAAGGCTTAGGGCGAGCGGCCTTGCTCAAATCAACCCGAACGGTCTAAATTTCAAATCAAATTCGCGCCGAAATTTGGATACCGCAAAACAAAAAATAAATAATACGCAAAATACGCGTAAATTTACCTTAAATTTATTTTAGTAGTTATATCATTACCTAAAAATACTCGTAAAAAATAATGTAAAAACGCATGCTAAATTTATCCTCTCTCTTTCTTAAAAAACCGAATTTAAACCTAAAAACGTCCAAAGCTTTTACGCTAGTAGAGCTAATAGTCGTGATACTAATCGTAGGAATCCTCGCCCTCATAGCCCTTCCTAAGATAGAGGAAAAAGATAGGCTGCCGGAGGCCGTGGAGCAGGTTACGGCCGATATTCGCCTAGCGCAGCTTTTGTCCCTACAAAACAACTGCGTCCTAGACCAAAGCGGTATGACCGATAGATGGTATTTTAGAAGGTGGAGGTTTGAGCTAGCTCAAAACATAGATCACCAATGCCCGTCTCTAAAGATGAAGATGGGGTATTATTTGATATTCGGCGATGAGCTGCTAGACCACAACAGGGTTTATGCCGACATCGTATCCTCTAGAGAT
>CAUQJU010000104.1:0-5256 GCA_963518005.1 uncultured Campylobacter sp. | reverse complement strand
ATCGCTAGCAGCGGCGTAAACGTCGATATACTCGCCATCTCAAAAGAAAAAATAGACGCCAAAGCCCACCGCGCAAAAGGCGGCGCGAGGGATAAAATTTACGCTAGCAGCGGCGTATTTACGCTACCCGTCGGCGACAGACGACTACAGTTTTTCCAGCGACTTCGCGACGAGGCGCACCGATTTGCCATTACCTTTCATCAAAAAACAAAGCGCAAAGAGGATATGGGCGCTAGCAAGCTAGCAGACGCGGGCGTATCGGCGGGAAGTATCGCAAAGCTCGTTAAATTTTACGGTAGCTTTGAAGCGATAATGACCGCAACGAGCGAGGAGATCGAAAAGGTAACGAATAGGAGCGTGGCGGCTAAAATCGAGCAGCTAAAAGAGAGCGAAATTTGATGAAATTTGGGGCTTATTTTATAAAATTTGAGCCAAATTTGTCGCATTTGTTTTCGTTAAATTTGAAAGGGCAAATTTAACTCGCCGCTCTTGGGTAAATTTCGCCGCGGTTATTTGCAAGTCAATCCGTCAAATTTGACGCAAAAAGCGATCAAATTTGCGCGCTAAACCTAAATTTTACGCGAGCGATTACGTAGCGCAAATTTAAATTCCGCGCCGCCAAGGCCTGCTTCGGCAAATTTAGCGTTTTGCCGCTTTTTCTATCGCTCCCGCCGCTTCGCAGCCCTCATTCCAGCCGTAGGCGCATGCCTTTTGTAGATATTTTTTTGCGCGAGCCACGTCTTTTTCGCCGAGCATTGCGTTGTAGTAAAGCGCGCCCAGATTAAAGCACGACATCCCGTCTTTTGCCTCGCAGGCTTTGCGCCAGATTTCGCCCGCTTTTTGCGCATCTTTTTTGACGCCAAACCCCTGCTCGTAAAGCGAGCCTAAGTTCGCACAACCTAGCAGATAGCCGACTAATGTAAATTTAACCAAAAAGATTACATTTTGATGATATCTCCGCTAAGCGCCGCATTCCGGAATTCACCCTTATAAGCGAACATTTTATGATACTTTTTACGCATCATAAAAGGCGTATGGCTAAAAAGCGCCCGGCTTAGCGATTTTTGCTATGCTCTAGCCGCGATTTTGGCGTTTTTATGAGTTAGCAGGGCTGTATGCTTGCTAGGCACAAAAGGGCGCTGGATTAGCCTCCTACTCCGGATCGTCGCTAAACTCGTTATCTCTGAAAATTTTATAAAAATCAATAAACCAAAGCGCGAAGGCTACGGCGATGAGAGTTGCGGGTAGATGGATGTAAGATCCGCTCCAAACGTAAGCCAAAAAGCCTCTGCAAACGCCTGCGGCAATGACAAGCGCAAAGGCGATCTTGCTAAGACGCAAAAACTCAAGCTCCTGCCCGCTGTGGCGCAAACCCGCGATGTTAAATATAAGCATAATGCTAAAGATAATGCCGTTTAGCGCAATGACGTGCAGCATATTTGTCTCTAGCCCAATCCCCAAAATCCCGCTCGCGCCGTAACCGACATAAGCCGCAGCTAGCAAAAGCTGCATCAGGTAGTAGTAAATCACAAAGCTATGGCGCAAAAGCTCCTTGTAGTGCCACTCTTTTAGCTTAGCTAAAATCGCGCTGCCGCAGGCTATAGCGGCGAAATTTACCGCCTTGCTGCCTTCAAAAAATAGGCTCGCTAACAAAAACGCGCAAACGCTAACGATCGCGATGTTTTTATAGACGAAATTTGGCACGAAAGCCGCGTCTTGCATACCGGGCTCGCGGTTTAGCGCCTCTTTGCCAAGCACGACGCTAACGCGAAAAGATATAAGCAAAATCGCGATCACGTGCAGGTGGATTTGTAAATTTAAAAACTTCTCCTCGCCGCTAATCAGATAGTAAATCTCAAATCCCAAAATGCCGAGTAAAAATGCCAAAACGCCCAGCTGATCGTCGTTTCTATCAAGCCAGATCATATAAACGCAAAGCCCGGCCAGATACGCCCAAAAAAGCGCCATAAAAAAGTGCGCCGCAAACAGGCTAAAAAACGCGCTAAAAAAACTCGCCGCAAAAAACGAAAACATAGCGCAGGCGTGCTTTTTTAACCCTCCGCCAAAATTCGTCCAATCAGTTAGCCCCGTTAGCAAAAATCCCGCATACGCAAGGGCCGCAACAAGGTGCAAAAAGATAAATTTGTGCCAGCTAACGAAATCTACGGGCATAAAAAATATCGCCCCGCCTAGCACCGAGCAAACCGCGCTCGTAAGGAAAAAAATTCTCATCGGATGGGTGAAAAAGTCGTTAATCATAATAAATTTTTCCTTTAAAATTTTCGTCTATCACGCCGCTAGCGTAGGCAAAATCTCGCTGCGAAAAGGCGCGGTCAAGCTCTAGCTCGCGCTCGATCACCGCGCCCTTACTCGCTAAAAAGCAAATTTTACTAGACATGCGTGCCGCCTCCATCCTGTCGTGAGTCACCAGCACGACGCTCATGCCATCCTCGACGCGGCGAGTGACGATGTCGATTAAAATTTCCTTCATATCATAATCAAGCCCCGAAAACGGCTCGTCCATCAGCAGCAAATCAGGCTTTGTCACGATCGCCCGCACGAAAGCAACCCTTTGGCGCATGCCGCCGCTTAGCTCATCGGGGTACTTTAGCGCGTCTTTTTCCGTTAGCCCAAGCCTAGCAAATAGCTGTAGTACGGCCTTTTCGTCAGGCTCATCCATCACGAGCAGCACGTTTTCGAGCGCATTTTTCCACTCGAGCAGGCGATTTTCCTGAAAGAGATAGGTCGTTTTGTTAAATTTATTGATTATTTTGCCTTTGCGAGGGTCTATGAGACCGGAGATCAGACGCAGGATCGTAGTTTTACCGCAGCCGCTCGCACCAAATAGCGTCACTACTTCGCCCGCGCCGACCTTTAAACTAAAATCGCGCACGACCTTGTCGCGTAAAATTTCGTATTCTAAATTTTGAAGTTCCAGCATAGCAAACTACCTTTTCCACGGCATTAGCGTGATCTTTAGCGGCTCGATAACCAGATACTCAAAAAGCATAATGATAGCGATAGTAAGCACGACGTAGGCCATCACTTCGGTGGTGTCTAGCATCACTCTAGCGCTTGCGATCTTAGCGCCCATACCGTCGTTTGCGCCTAGTAGCTCGCCCATGATGACGATCTTTACGCCCATGCCTACGGCGACGCTTAGAGAGCTGATGATATGGCTGGTTAGGTGCGGAACGTATAGGTGGCGAATTTTTTTGCAAATGCCTAGTTTGTAGGCGTCAAACATCTCCTTTAGCTCCTCGCTAACGCTCATCATGCCGACCATCGAGCTAGCAAAAGTAAGCGGCAAAACCGTGATAATAATCGTAAAGATGGTGCTCGCGTTTCCAAACCCAAACCAAAATATAGCTAAAACGATCCAAATAATAGGCGGCATAGAAAGCAGCGTCGTGATAACCGGTTTTAAAAACGCGGCAAAGCTCCTATACGCTCCCGCAACCAGACCCAGCGTTATACCGATGGCACAGGCCGTACCGACTCCTACTAGCGAGCGCACGAGAGTGATGTTTATCTCGCTGTTTTTATAATCCGCCAAAAGCTCGTAAGCCCGCACGAAAACCGCCCCAGGCGCGGGGAGTAAAAACTCCCCTCCCAGCTCGCTGCCGATCTGCCAAAGCGCGATGATAAGCGCTATCGTGGCAAGACCGCTAAAGCCGCCCCAAAGGTAGTCAGCAACCTTTAAAAACGCGCCGCGGTCTTTTTTGACGTTATCTATAAGTATCATAAAAATAGGCTCTTATCGGGCATTTTACCGCCGAGAAGCTTTGGATTAAACTCGAAAATTTGCTCAAAAAACGCCATCACGTCGTCTTGCAACTCATGCGCTTTTGTTACGGTCAAATTTGCCTTATCAAAAGCCCCGGCTAGCGCAGGCTCGGGCGCAGGCAGATACTCGGCGCCGATTTTAGCCGCGCTTTGTTTATTTTCTAGGATCCATTTTAGCGCGCTTGTTAGATCGGCGTGCAGCGTCTCAAAAAGCGCGCGATTTGCCTCGTAGTAGTCCACGTTTACGATGATTCCGGCCATCGGGATGTATGGTTTAGCACCAAAGCTCTCGCCCCAAGTTTTAGGAAAATCAAGCCCGTAATGCACGGCTACGCCCGCTTTTTTACCGCGCAAAATCGTCGCTTCGCTAAGAGGCTGCGGCACGATAAGTACGTCGTAGTCCTTTTGGATAAACAGCCCAACAGCTTCAGGCGGAGTCTGAGTGTACGTGATATCAAGCTTGCTCGCGTCTATGCCGCGTTTCTTGCAAAGCGCGCGTAGCACGAGATCGGGCATATCGTTTTTAAATGGCATTATGATTTTTTTGCCGACGAAGTCCTCGAGCGTCTTGATACTCTCGTCTTTTATCATCGCGTTCATGACGCCTAGCGTGAGCAAATTTAACATCGCGAAATTTAACCCCTGATTTCGCAGGTTCGCAGCGACGTTTGAGGGCGACATAGTGACCTTTATATCGCCGCTAGCCACGCCCGCGCGCAGGACGTCCGGAGTGTTCCAGATGCGCAGCTTCACGTCGTGCGTCTTGGCTAGCTCGCCTTGCATGCTTGCTACTGCCATTATCACGCTAGGGATCGCAGGCGCGCCCCACATCGTAAAGTTTTCCTTCGCAAAAAGGCTAGGAGCCATCGTCGTCGCGCCCAGCGCCGCGCCGAGTCCTAAAAATCCTCGTCTGTTCATAACTTTCTCCTTGTATTAAGATTTTAAATTTTATTTCGTTTCGCTTTTATTCGCGGTTAAATTTGAGCTCAAATTTGTCGCGCCGTCCGCCAATTTTTACGCGCTGCGCCCTTTATAAATTCGGCTTTGCTTAAATTTGAACTTGCCGCATAGCCGAGTTCGTCGCGCGACTTTGTAAATTTAAACGCCCGCGAGATTACGTCACATTAAATTTGACTTTTACGCGCCGCCGAGCGCTTAAATTTAGCTTTGCGTTAAATTTGACCTGCCCAGACCCGCACCGCGAAAATGCTAAATTTACTCGAGGCAAATCTGAGCTTACCTCAACTTATTTTTGATAATTATATCCAAAATTTGATACTAACGCCTTGATTTAAATTTTGGTTTTTTGTTGACTTGGTTCATTAAATTTAAGCTCTCAAATTTATTTTTTCTTAGGTGGCGGAAGGGGCTTTACTTCGCCTACGGCTCGTAACTGCAAGCAGAGCTACTTACGAAGCGTCGCCTTCCTTTGCGTCGTGCTACGCACTCGCAACTGCCGAAGGCAGACCC
>CAUQJU010000103.1:0-5278 GCA_963518005.1 uncultured Campylobacter sp. | reverse complement strand
AACTTATGACATCCACCTTGTAAGGGTGGCGCTCTACCAACTGAGCTAAGCGACCGAAAAAGACTAAATCGTGGCGACCCTTAAAGGATTTGAACCTCTGTTGCTACACTGAGAGAGTAGAGTCCTGGGCCACTAGACGAAAGGGTCTATGTAAAAATGGTGTCCTGTGCTGGACTCGAACCAGCGACCCCTTCATTAAAAGTGAAATGCTCTACCGACTGAGCTAACAAGACAAATTTTCAAAAAACGAAACGTGATTATATATAAAAAAGGCTGATTTGTCAAGAAAATCGCCGTCGTTTTTTAAAATATCGTCGTAAATTTAAAAATTTGCGACGATATTTACGTTTAAATTCGATTTAGCAAGAAAAACAAGTCTTAAACTCGTATGCCGTAGGTCTTGCCTCGTACGGCCACACTTGGGTTTCAAATTTATAATGCTGATAATCGTCGATAAAGGTCTCGGTCATTATCGGACGGAGGTATTCGTTGTCGCGGATTAACGCTTCTAGGCTGCCCCTTAGCGTATGCGGTAGCTGCTCGATACCGCGCTCGCGAATTTCGTCTAGGTGCAGTTTAAATAAATTTTCATCCATCGGGCCCACCGGCTCCATTTTGTGCTTCACACCGTCAAGCCCCGCCATCAGCATTGCGGCAAACGCCAAATACGGGTTTGCCGTGCTATCAGGAAATCTCATCTCGGCGCGCACGGATTTTTCTCCCGAGCCATAAGGGATACGGATCGACGCCGAGCGATTTTGGCTGGAGTATGTGAGTATCGACGGCGCTTCAAAACCAGGTATTAGGCGCTTGTAGCTGTTTGTACTCGGGTTTGTAAACGCCGCGACGCTTCTTGCGTGGTTTAAGATTCCGCCGATGTACCAGCGCGCGAAATCGCTTAAATTCGCGTAATTTCCCTCGCCGTAGAATAAATTTTTACCGTCCTTCCACACCGACTGATGTACGTGCATGCCGCTGCCGTTGTCGCCGTAGAGCGGCTTTGGCATAAAGGTCGCGGTTTTGCCGTTTAGATGTGCGACCATTTTGACGACGTATTTGTAAATTTGCACGTTATCGGCAGCCTCTACGAGAGTACCGAATTTCACGCCGATCTCGCCTTGACCCTGCGCGACTTCGTGGTGCCCGACGAAGACTTCAAGCCCTACTTGCTCTAAAACCTGCATCATTTCTGCGCGCAGATCGACCATACTATCGGTGGGCTGCGTCATCAGATAGCCGCCTTTTCTGCGCGGTCTGTGGCCGGTATTATAGCCGTCGGTAAAGTCCTTGGCGTCGTTCCACTCGCCCTCTTCTGTATCTACTTCGTACATCGCGCAGTTTGGGCTATCGACGATTTTTACGTTATCAAATATAAAAAATTCGTTCTCCGGCCCAAAATACGCCGCGTCGCCCACGCCGATTTCTTTTACGTAGGCCATCGCTTTTTGGGCTATCGAGCGGGGGCATTTTTCGTAATTTTGCCCCTTTTAAATGTCGAAAATATCGAAAAAAACGACTGCGGTAACGTCGGCGGTAAAAGGGTCTAAAAAGGCGCTAGTAGCTTCCGGACGCATTATCATGTCGCTTTTATCTATCGGTTGCCAGCCGCCCAGCGAGCTCGCGTCCATCGGCACTCCATGCTCAAAATGCGCCTTTTCGACGGCTTTTACGTTGTACGTGATGCTGTGCCAAGCACCGTTCATATCGGTAAATCTAAAATCTACGAATTTAACCTCGTGCTCTTTGCAAAAATCAAAAAAATGATCGATGCTTTTTACGAATTTTCCCATTTTTCCGCTCCTTTGTTTATTAATTTCGTAATTGTATCATAAAATATTGCTTTTAAGATTAATTTAAATAATTTTTTCTACCCGATCTAAAATTTTACAAATTCTCTATCGCGATTTTTAAATATCGCGCACTTGCTAAAGCCTAAATTTCTAGCGATTTGTTCGCATTTTTCGCCGTTTAGACCGACTTGGTCTTTTGCGTGAGCATCCGAGCCGAAGGTGATTGGGATATCCTTTTCGGCGATCATTTCTAGTAAATTTACGCTCGGATACTGCTCGCCGATCGGTTTTCTAAAGCCGGCCGCGTTTATCTCCACCGTCAAATTTCCCTTTTTTATAGCGTTAATCGCGTCTTTAGCAAGGAGTCTAGCGTCGGTTTTTGGCATAAATTTAAATACCTTTAGCAAATCCAAATGTCCGACTATGTCAAATTTGCCAGACTTTGCCATCTTTTCTACGCAGTAAAAATAATCCTGCCAAATTTGATCTATGTCGCGGTTTTTATATTCGCCGATAAATTCGGGATTATCAAAGCCCCAGCCGCCCAAAAAATGCACCGAACCGATGAGTTGATCTACTTCGCGCGATAAAACCCTCTCGTCCATAAAGCCCTCTAAAATATCGACTTCGTATCCCAGTAAAATTTTAATCCGTCCGTCAAATTCGTCTCTGAGGCGCAAAATTTCGCTCTCGTAAACGTCCATCTGCGAAAACTCCATGCGGTACGCTTCGTCAAATTTCATCGGCGCATGGTCGCTAAAACCAAAATACTCGCAACCCGATTTTATCGCGCTCAAAACGTACTGTCTAGGCTCGTCTACGGCATGTTTGCAAAGCGGAGTGTGATTGTGAAGATCGACTTTCATTTTCGTCCTTTTGTTTCCGAGATGCTACCTAAAATTTGATAAATTTAAGGATAAAATTCGCTTTTTAAACTTACATTTCGTTAATTTTTTATATAATCAGCCTAAATTTAAATAGGAGTTTTTATGACGCAAGAAGAACTTGACGCCTTGATGGCGGGCGATTTAGAGGGCGTTGCCGCCGAGACCGACGACGCGCAAGCTAGCGACGATGAAAATTTAAACCTAGAAACCGCCGAGGAAGCCTCGGTAGAGAGCAAAGACGAAGATGTTAAATTCGACTCCGGCGACTACAAAGTATCCTCAAATATGCCGTGGCCTCCGCCTCCACCTACGGATGATCACAAGATGGTTCATCAGCTAGACGACGTCACAAAGGACAGCGAAGAAAAAGCTACGCAGATGTTTGACAAGCTTGACGCGATCAATAACTTCTCTATGGACGCGGAGAACGGACTTAGCGAGATTATCAGCGGTATAGAGACTAATATCGAAATTTTTACCAAACTACACGAAAAATTCCCAAATATCGCTACTTTTGCCGAGGCGCTAGAGAAAAATAACGCCCTAAAAAGCTCTGCAGAAACGACTCTAGATAACGTCAGGATGGCGGAAGACGAGATAATGATGGCGATGGATATGATGCAGTATCAAGACATCCACCGCCAAAAGATCGAGCGCGTTATTAACGTCATGCGCGCGCTTAGCAAGTATATGAGCAGCCTCTTTGAGGGCAAGATTGACGACGAGAAGCGCGTGGCCTCGGCAGTACATATCGCGGGCGATACGCACACCGAAAATCTCGTCAGCAACGACGATATCGAAGCTCTGATAGAAAGTTTGGGCAAAAAATAGTGCTAAAGCCCGAGCTTTTATCTCCCGCAGGGAATTTAACCAAGCTAAAAATAGCTCTAGAGTACGGCGCGGACGCGGTTTACGCTTCTGTTGCGAGCTTTTCGCTTCGCACCCGTTCGGCGCGCGAATTTAACCTTGAAAGCTTTAAAGAAGCTATCGAATACACGCACGCCAAAGGCAAGAAATTTTACGCGACGGTAAACGCGTTTCCTTTTAATTCGCAAATAGAGCCGCTAAAACGCCACCTGCAAACGGTATCGGCGATGAAGCCAGATGCCTTTATCATCGCGACTCCTGGCGTCATGAGCCTGGCAAAAGAGATCGCGCCCGAGATTGAGATACACCTCTCGACGCAGGCAAACGTCATGAATGCGCTTGACGCTAAAATCTACCACGAAATGGGTGCAAAACGCATCGTCGTAGCGCGCGAAATGAGCCTAAAAGACGTCGTGAAGATAAAAGAGCAAATCCCGACGCTCGATATCGAAATTTTCGTGCACGGCTCGATGTGCTTTGCATACTCGGGGCGCTGTTTGGTTAGCGCGGTTCAAAGCGGCCGCCAATCAAACCGCGGCAGCTGCGCCAACGACTGCAGGTTTAAATACGAACTCTACGACAAAAACCCCGAGAGCTGGACGCTGTTTCTCCTAGAAGAGGACGAAGAAGGCGGCACGCATATAATGAACTCCAAAGACTTAAATCTATCCGCACACATCAAGGATATCATCGAAAGCGGCGCAGTGGGTAGCCTAAAGATCGAAGGCCGCACGAAAAGCGAATACTACGCCGCCTGTGCGACTAGGGCCTACCGCATGGCCGTCGACGACGCAGCGGCTGGCAAATTTGACGCGCAAATTTACGCGAGCGAACTAAATACGCTAAAAAATCGCGGCTTTACCGACGGCTACTTGGTAAATCGCCCGTTTGAAAAAACGGATACGCAAAATCACACCAGTAGCCTAGAAGAAGGCACTCATCAGGTAAACGCCATGACTTTAGACTGCGAGTTTTTTAAATGCAAATATAAAATTTTCCCAGGCAACGAGTACGAGATCGTGGCTCCCCTGGGCGCTCAGATAGATGAGTGCGAGAGCGAAATATCTCAAATTTTTGGTCGCGACGGCAAGAAATTTATCAAATTTAAAAAGCTCGTAACCAAAAAAGGCAAGGAAATAGCAGAAATCCACAGCGGCAACGAAAACGAAGTAAATTTGGGCGCGAGGCTGCCTAAATTTAGCTTTTTAAGAGAGGAAATAAAATGAAATTCGTATCTATAATAATGGGACGCAAGAGCGACTACGACGTAGTTAGCGAGGCGGCAAAGGTGCTTGAAAAATTTAACGTCCCTTATGAGCTAATCATCAGCTCGGCGCACAGAAGTCCGAAGCGAACGAGCGAATACGTAGCCGCGGCTGAGGAAAAGGGCGCGCAGGTATTTATCGCGGCAGCCGGCATGGCGGCGCATCTAGCGGGCGCTATCGCAGCAAACACCACTCGTCCCGTGATCGGCATACCGATGGCAGGCTCCGCGCTTAGCGGCGTGGACGCGCTTTACTCGACCGTGCAGATGCCAGGCGGCATGCCCGTGGGCACGGTGGCGATCGGCAAGGCCGGTGCGGTAAACGCAGCCTATCTGGCGCTACAAATTTTAGCCCTAAACGATCAAAATATAGACGAAATGCTAAAAGCCGACCGAGCGGCGAAAGCTAAGCAGGTGGAGGAAGACTCGGCGAAGGTGGAAGTTTTACTCGCCTAAAGGAGCAAATATGC
>CAUQJU010000102.1:0-5309 GCA_963518005.1 uncultured Campylobacter sp. | reverse complement strand
CGCGGCGTCTATCTTGCCCGTTTTTAGAGCCGGGATCAGCCCGTCAAAGCTCATGTTCTGCACGTCGAATTTGACGCCTATTTTCTTACCGACGGCCTCTATCATATCGATTTCAAAGCCTACGATCTTGTTGTGCTCGTCGATATACTCAAACGGCGGATAATCCGCGCTAGAGCCTACTCTTATCGTTTGTTGTACCGCTACGGGGGTTGCCTCGTTTTTTACTGCGGCGTCTTTGCTCGCGTTTTCATTCGAGCTTTGACCGCAGCCTGAAAGCATCAAAGCGGCGGCTACGAAAACGAAAAGTTTTTTAAATTTGCCGACGGACAAAGCCGCAACGATGTTTCGTGACATTTTAACCTCCTTTTAGTGGTTTAAAATTTTACTTAAAAAATCTTGCAAACGCTGATTACTAGGGTTTTCAAATACGTTTTTAGGCGTGTCGTCCACGGCTATTTTACCGCCGTGCATGAAAAATATCCTATTTGCCACGTTTTTAGCAAAACCCATCTCGTGGGTGACTACTAGCATCGTGATGCCCTTTGCTGCGACGTCTTTCATGATGTCTAGCACTTCGCCGATCATCTCGGGATCTAGCGCGCTCGTTGGCTCGTCAAAGAGTATAACCTCAGGATTCATCGCGAGGCTTCTAGCGATTGCTATACGCTGCTTTTGACCGCCGGAGAGCTTATGCGGGAAGGCGTATTTTTTATCGCTTAGACCCACGCTTTTTAGTAGCTCGTCGGCTCTTTTTTCTGCGCTTTCTTTATCTAAAATTCCCGCTTTTATCGGAGCTAGGGTTAAATTTTGCAAGACGTTTTTATTTGCAAAAAGGTTAAAGTGCTGAAAAACCATGCTCACTTTTTGACGGATTTTGTTTATATCCGTTTTTTTGTCGGTGATATCCTCGCCGTTTATCTTGATGTGCCCGCCGCTTGGCTCTTCTAAGCGGTTTATGCAGCGCAAAAACGTGCTCTTTCCGCCGCCGCTAGGGCCTATGATAGCGATGATTTCGCCTTGTTTGATATCTACGCTGATGTCATCGAGGACGCGTAAATCGCCGTAATTTTTACTCAAATTTCTAATCTCAATCATGGCGATTTAGTCTCCTCTCTAAAATTTTAACCAAAAACGTAAAGAACTTCACGCTGACGTAGTAAACTATGCCCGTGAAAATGACGGGCTCTGGGCTATAAAACACCGCTTGCAGGCTCTTGCTTTGCATCGTGATATCAATGACGCTGATGTAGCCAACGACCGAGGTCTCTTTAAAAAGCGAGATAAATTCGTTCGCAAGCGCAGGCAGGATGTTTTTAGTCGCCTGCGGGAACACCACCTCGCGCATCGAGACGTAGTAGTTTAGACCCATCGCCCTTGCGGCTTCCATTTGCCCTTTATCGACGCTATTTATGCCGCTACGTACGATCTCTGCGACGTATGCTGAGCTGTTTAGCCCAAGCGCGATCAAAGCGACGTAAAAGTTATCGCTCCAAGTCGCGAAAATCACGACCGAAAATATAAGAAGCTGCAAAATAATCGGCGTTCCGCGCAGGATATCTACGTATTCGTCGATGAGAAAGCTTAAAATTTTGATATTTAAAAACTTTAAAAACGCCAAAATAAAGCCCAAAGTCACGCCTATAGCCGTGCCGCCGATGGTTAGTCCCAGCGTCACGCCGTAGCTTTTAAGGTAAGCTAGACGTTGAGCCTCGTTTAACTCCGTCGGATAAAAATAGTAAACGCCCGCGGAGACGATGAGGACGAAAAACAGCGCCCTGAAAAATTTTTCGTTTAGCATTTCTTAAACCTTAAAAGCGTAATGAGGCTTAATAATACGAAAAAAAATATAAATTTAACCTTTTTTACGCGAAAAAATTATCTTTTAAACAAATTTATCATATTATCGTAACTTAAAATTTAAAAAACCGAGGGAAATTTAATGGATTATGCACGCTATATCGCCATCGCGCTATATTTTGGATTTTTGCTTTTCGTGGGGCGATACTCGTATAACAAAAACGCCAATATGGGCGAGTATCTGCTCGATAATCGCCGCCTAGGGCCGGTCGTAACCGCGCTAAGCGCCGGAGCTAGCGATATGAGCGGCTGGATGCTGCTTGGCGTGCCGGGCGCGCTTTACGCCACGGGACTGGCTACGATTTGGATGGTTTTGGGGCTCGTTATAGGCGCGTATTGTAACTACCTGTTTTTAGCAAAGCGCCTGCGCGTCTATACCGAGGTTGCCAGCGACAGCATTACGATCCCCGATTTTTTACAAAATCGCTTTAAGGATGAGACTAAAATTTTACGCATAGTCTCAGGGCTTTTGATTTTGATATTTTTCACGCTTTACGTTAGTAGCGGGATAATCGCGGGTGGCAAGAGCTTTGAGAGCTTTTTTGGATTAGATTTTAAATTCGGCGCCATTTTTACGCTCGCTATCGTCGTTTTTTACACGTTTTTCGGCGGATTTCGCGCGGTTTGTATCACGGACGCGTTTCAGGGTATGCTGATGTTTTTGGTGCTCGTCGCCGTGCCCGTAGTAGCGTTTTGTAATCTAAATTTGCCTGACGGCGCTACTTTTTGGAGCGAGGTGGCAAAATACGGCAAAAACCATCTAAACGTCTTTTACGGCCAGACTTTTTTAAGCATCTTGGGACTTAAGGCGTGGGGGCTTGGATATTTCGGGCAGCCGCACATCATCGTTAGATTTATGGCGATACGAAGCTCAAAAGAGCTAGCCCAAGCGCGCCGCATCGGTATCGGCTGGATGGCGATAGGCTTAGCCGGAGCGATGATGAGCGGGCTTATCGGCTTTGTGTATTACAGCGAGTTAAATTTGCCTCTAGCAGACCCCGAAAAGATCTTTTTGCAGCTTGGCGAGACACTGTTTCATCCGTTTTTCGTGGGTATTATTATCTCGGCCGTGCTTTCAGCCATTATGAGTACGATTTCTAGTCAGCTTTTAGTTAGCGCAAGCTCGGTGACACAGGATTTCGTGTTTGCCTTTTATAAAAAAGAAATCTCGCAAAAAGCTCAGGTCGCCGCGGGTAGATACGCCGTCGTGGCCGTCGCGCTAGTGGCTACCGCGCTTGCTTTTAGCTTTAACGAAAGCGTGTTAAACGTCGTCGGCTACGCGTGGGCTGGATTTGGCGCGAGCTTTGGGCCGGTGCTGCTTTTTAGCCTTTATTGGCGCAGGATGAGCGCGCTAGCGGCGCTTCTAGGCATGATAACGGGCGGAGCGACGGTGATCGCGTGGATAGCGCTGGGGCTAAATTCTTACGTTTACGAGATCTTGCCGGGCTTTGCGGTTTCTTGCATCGTGATTTATCTAACCAGCCTCTACGGCGATGCGATAGACAAGATGAGCAACGAGCCAAACTCGGCCACCGTGCAGGACGAATTCGAAAAAATGAAAACGAGGCTGTAAATGCAAAGTAGCGTAAAATGCGGTAACTGCGGCGCCGAGGTCGATGTAAATTTGGCTCTAAAAACCGAGCTTGAGCTTGAAATGAAGCAAAAAATGGCGGCAGCCAGGCGAGAATTCGACAAAGAGATCGAGATTAAAAGGGCGCAATACAAGGCGCATTTGGATGCCTTAAACGCAAAGGAAAAAGAATTTGACGCTAAATTTGCCGCAGCCTTAAACGCTAAAAAAACCGAGCTTGAAAATGAGATAAAAGCAAAACTCGAGGGCGAAAATTTAAACATAGTAAACGCCCTAAAAACCGAGCTTGAAGCTAAGTCAAAGCAGATAAACGAGCTAAATTTAAAGACGCTTGAGATAGAAAAGCTAAAACGCGAAAAGAGCGAGTTTGAAAGCGCGCTGATGGCAAAAACCGAGGCTGAGCTAAGCAAGCGCCTAAACGAGGAAAAAGAGCGGCTGGGCAAGGCTTTGGCCGAGCAAAACGAGCTAAAATTTAAGCAAAAAGACGAGCAACTAGAGGCGCTAAAAAAGCAACTAAACGAGGCGCAAAGGCGCATAGAGCAGGGCAGCGAGCAACTGCAAGGCGAGACGCAAGAGCTTGCCATCGAGGCGTGGCTGCGGGAGAAGTTCGTATTTGACGTCATAGACGAGGTCAAAAAGGGCGCAAACGGCGCGGACGTGATGCAGATTGTAAATACTCGCGAGGCGCAAAACTGCGGCAAAATCTACTACGAGAGCAAACGCACGAAAAATTTCTCAAACGAATGGATAGAGAAATTTAAGGCCGATATGCGCGCATCGGGCGCCGACGTCGGAGTGCTAGTTAGCGAGGCGCGCCCGCGGGAGCTAGAGCGCATGGGGCTGGTTGACGGCGTATGGGTGTGCAACTACGAGGAGTTTAAGGCGCTTTGTTTCGTGCTAAGACAGGGCGTCGTGGAGCTAAATTTTGCCAGGAACTCCGCGCAAAACCGCTCAAACAAGATGGAGATGCTCTACTCGTATCTGGTTAGCAACGAGTTTAAGATGCGCATCGAGGCTATCGTGGAGGGCTTTTCTGCGATGAGCGAGGAGCTGGAGCGCGAGAAAAATGCGATGAAACGCATCTGGAAGAGCCGCGAAAAACAGATCGAAAAGGTGCGCGATAACGCGATCGAGATGTTTGGCTCGATAAAGGGGATCGCGGGAAATGCGATAGGGGAGATAAGGATGCTGGAGCTGGGGTTTGATGCGGGCGATTTTGATTCCCCGTAGCTTTGTCTCATACTCGCTGATTGCTTTGCTTGGGGGTATTATTTAGAAAAATATCCCTTGCATACACGGCTCTATCTATGTCTTTTGTAACGCCATTTTTAAATACAAAATCTCTTTATTTTAGTTTTTTTAGTATCTTGTTCATTACAAAGACTATGTAAATTTGCGTTAAGACTAACGAAAAAATATGTGCTAACGATATTTCTACAAATATTCTTGATATTATAAAAAAAATTGCAACAATAAAGGCTATTAAAATAAAATAAGGAATAAGTTCGTAAAAAAACCGACAAAATTTACTAAAATTAGGAATATGCCTTGAAATAACAAAACAAGACATGGAGAAAAATACCCATAGATATACGACATATAGCGTTATATTTTTTAAATCGTCTAATATATCGCTGCCCTGATTGCTATTTGGTATGAGAAAATACCAAAACATTACAGAACAAAAACTCATTGAAAAACTACAGGCAAAGATATTCAAAAATACATCGATTTTTGGATGTCTTTGCAATAAATTATCAAACATTTTGCGCCTTTTAATATAATAATCTATCAGCCTTGCTAGTAGCCTGCGCATACCTTTGCCTTAGCACGGCTAGCTTCGCTCAAGCGTCTCATCAAA
>CAUQJU010000101.1:0-5310 GCA_963518005.1 uncultured Campylobacter sp. | reverse complement strand
ACGTCTGGCAGCCCGCGACTTCGATGTTTATGCATGCAAATTTAGCCCATTTGCTAATGAATATGGCGGTTTTGTATCAGTTCGGCTCGCTTCTTGAGCGGTACTACGGCAGCGAAAAATTTGCCGTCATTTACTGCATCGGAGGCGTTTTGACTTCGCTGCTTAGTTTTATTTATATTTATGTTATGTTTAAGACTAACGGAACTTTTATAAATTTAGTCGGGGCTAGCGGCGCGATCAGCCTGCTACTAGGCGTTTTGGCGTTTTTAGACGCAAACAGCAGAAAGGGGCTAATAATCGCTATCTTGCTAATGAGCTTCGCACCCGTAGCCATGGGCGTAAACGTCGCCTGGTACGCGCATATCATCGGTTTTGCGCTAGGGTATTTCTGGGTAAAATTTAAGGTGATAAAATGAGATTTTTCGATCAAATTTGGGAAATTTTAGAGTGTGGCGACAAGGAGCTTAAATTTGATAAATTTAAACGATTTTACGCCGAGTATAAGGCCGGCAAATTTGACGCGCAGATAGAAGAGGGCGGTAAATTTGACGAGATAAAACCGCTCGAGCGCCCAAGCTACGCGGCATTTTGCGAGGTCGTAGCAATGAGAGAAATCGGCGGCAAAAAGCAAGCGGACAAGCAAAAAGCCTTCCTTCACTCGATCGCGCACATCGAATACAGCGCCGTAGATATCGCGCTAGATGTGGCGTATCGCTTCCGCGCGCTACCAAAAGCCTACTATGACGACTGGCTAGAGGTCGCCGAAGATGAGATCAGGCACTTTAAGATGATCGAAGATCACATGGCTAAATTTGACGTAAAATACGGCGATTTTACCGTGCACGACGGACTTTTTATCGCTTTGCAAAATACCTCCGCGTCGCTGCTTGAGCGCATGGCGGTGCTGCCTAGATACATGGAGGCAAACGGCCTTGACGCAAACGCTTTTATGCTAAAAAAGCTGGAAACCGAGCGCGAAAAAGACGAGAGCAAGGCGCGGCTTTGCGAAATTTTGCAAGTCATCTTAGACGAGGAGATCTCGCACGTCTCAAAGGGCGATCGTTGGTTTAAATTTGCCTGCGAAAAAGAGGGCGTAAGCCTCGAAATCTACGCGCAAATCGTACAAAAAATCTACCCTAAAGCCTTTTTGCAGTCTCGCGAGCTAAACGTGAGCGCGCGCCTAAAATCAGGCTTTAGCGAGGCGGAAATCGAGTACATAAAAAATCTATCAAAGGCCAAAAAGGCGGAATAAATGAAAAAAATCTACTTTATCAGGCACGCAAAAGCCGTAGAAGAGGGCGAAAGCAACGACTTTGAGCGCGATCTAAGCGAGCGCGGCAAAAAAGACCTAGCGCTGATGTGCGAACGGCTAAAAAAACACGAGGTAAAGGCGGACGCGATATTTGCCAGTCCCGCCAAACGCTCCGCTAAAACGGCTCAAAAGCTAGCCGAAGCAGTCAAATTTAAGAAGAAAATCAAATTTAAAGATGAGCTATACGGAGCGCAAACGCATAAGCTTTTGACCTTTGCAAGAGAGCTTGACGACAAATTTCATAGCATATTTGTCATAGCTCACAATGACGCGATAACTGAAATTTGCGAGCTTTTAAGCGATGCCGCTATCGGAAATATCCCGACTTGCGGCATCTTTTGCGTCGAATTTGACGGTAGCTTTAAAGAACTAAAAGAACACGGCGCAAAAGCTCTGTTTTTTGACTATCCTAAAAAGCATAAAAAGTAGGGCTAATTAAAAGCTCTATTTTATTCCCGCATTTTTCATCGACTTAATTACTTCAAAAAATTATCTCAAAAAACATACGATAACGAGCAAAATATTTAGCAAAATAAGCATAAAAATTATCCGTTAAATTTAGCATGAAATTTGATGGATAAATTATTTTAATGCAAAAGGTAAAACGTTATAGAGTGCCGTGTTTTCAGTATTTGATAAAGGCATTAAAGCAATACAAAAAAGATATAAATATTTATTTGAAAATTACAGTTTTCAATACAAAATAGCAAAAATAGTCTGTATTTTACGCTTTAACATATTTTTTGATGTATTAAAATGCATATCGTCTCATTATGCCTCTATGTGATTACGGATATAAATTTAAGCATCTTAAGCATACAAACCGTAAAGCCACGCGCAACTATCTAGTATGACAAATTTGATTTTTTGCCAGGAGAATTTTGATGTTAAATTTTTACGCAACCTAGATTTTGATCTCCGGTTTTAAATCTTGATATTTTAGCCAATTAAGAATATGCGCAAAGCATACACGCAAAAAGCCAAACTCGGTATTTACACAAATTTATTTAAAAATTATCCTCCATGCTTCTTATTGAGCATGTGCAAAGAGCGACTATTATATTGCAGCCTCAAAAAGCTGCAATCAAAAATACCATTTATATTCTTTAGTTATTTGTGCCAATTTCAGAATTTTTACTTTACCGCCCTATTTTTTAAATTTTAAGCGCCCAAAATCGCTCAAAAAGCCGTATTTTAGGCAAAAAACTGTAGAATCAAGCCCAAAAATATCCTAAGGTTAAAAATGAAATCCTGTATCTATCCTGGTACCTTTGATCCCGTCACAAACGGCCATCTAGACGTCATAAAACGCGCGATAAAGATCTTTGACAAGGTCGTTGTCGCAGTAGCGGCCAGCCAGAGCAAAAAACCGCTTTTTAGCTTGCAAGAGCGCGTCAAAATGGCTAAAATTTCAACCGCAAATCTAAAAAACGTCGAGGTCGTCGGGTTTGATAACTTACTCGTGGATTTTGCCAAGAGCCGAAGTATAAACGTCGTTATACGCGGCCTTCGCGCGGTCAGCGACTTTGAGTACGAGCTGCAAATCGGCTATGCAAACGCCGCACTTTGGGATAAGCTTGAGACCGTTTATCTGATGCCAAGCCTCCAAAACGCCTTCATATCAAGCTCGATCGTTCGCTCGGTTTTAAGCCACGGCGGAGACGTTAGCAAGCTGGTTCCAAACGAAATTTTAAAAAATTTAAAGGCGGCTCGCGACTAAATAAAACCCATTAACGCGGCAAAATTTGATATTTTTAGACGGTTTAGGTGTAAATTTACGTAACTTTTGCGTTAAAACTATTTTTGACGCATTATTTAATGTATTTTAAATTAAAATAAAAGCGCAAGGTATAAGGTTGCGCAAAAGCCGCTAAAGATTTGCTTTGGGGGTCGGGTTGTAAATTTAGCAACAAACGCGAGTATATCGCCTTGCGCTTTTGGTAGAAAAGGCTAATAGCGATTAAATTTATAGCAACGAAAATAGCTAAACTAATTAAAATTTGGAGACAAAATGACTGAGCAAATGAGTGAAATAAAAAATCTACGCAGGCTTTTTGAAAACGCGAGTAATGACTATTAGCCCTAAAAAACAAGGCTGAGGCGCAGGTCGTAAACAGGCGCTGGGCGTCTACTAGCTATATAAATTTAGAGCCGTTTTACTTTGAGCTTCACGGTTTTTCAAGGGGTAAAATTTTAAAAGAGTCGCCCAAAAATCTAGCAGATACCTACGACTACGGATTTGACGCGCAGGAGCGGGTGGTTTTGGTAAAGCAATACGCGGACGAAGAGCGATTTTACGAGGATTTTTATTTTTACGGACAAGACGAGGTTTTAGGCTATAGATTTGATTATTACGACAAAAAATGCGTGAGCGTACAAAGATATGTTTATGAAGGCGGTTTGTTGGTTAATATTTATTCTGCATTTATAGATAACGGATACTGGATTGAAAATTTTGTTTACTCAAATGCTAAACTAGCGCAAAAGCAGTGGCGCGGCATAGACCGGCTCGGAGCAAAAATAGACCGCGACTATTTTTATGAGTACGACGAACTAGGCGAGCTAGATTCGATAACTTTGGAGGGAGGCTACGTCTGTTATAAAAAACCGGATAAAAAAACGAGCTACAAAAAGCTATACGAACTAGCCGCGCAAAGGCTACTGTCCGCGCTAAAAGAGACGATCAAAATGCACGCGCCGAGCCAAAAACTTTACTGCATAAATTTAGCTTACGACGGTGAGGTTTCGTTGCCGCCTATTATCGGTTTTGGTACGCAAAAACAGCGCAAGGAGCTTTGCCGAGAGGATAAAAGCCTGATCATCTGGAACGTCGCTGATTACGAATTTAGCGCCGAGATAAACGAGGATGACGAAACGGCGAAAATCTTTGACCTTTTTAATCAAGAAACGCAGCTAAACGATAGATATTTGCAGGCCAAAAAGCTAATTTTAGAGTGCGCAAAGCAGCTAAAAGCAGATATTTGCGAGCTTGAAATAGATGCGACGCCAGATTTTGTTATCATAGCTAGCTATCATGATTTAGGCGATTTGCGTAAAAATTTTAAGGCGATAAACCCCGAACTAATCGGCGAATATAAAGGCTTTATTTAAAACTATGTTTAAAATATTTTTGTGCTTTGTTAAATTTTAGCGCAAAAATCTTGCGGCGTTTTATGCGGTAGAAATAAAATCGCCCTAATCTGGTTATGTGTTACGCGCTTTAAAAGCCGCTATTTAGCTATAAATTTGTAAAATACCGCTCAAATTTAAAGGCGAAAAATGTACGTGATTTTTGAAGGTATCGACGGCGCGGGTAAAAGTACGCAGATAGCGCGGCTGGCGGCGGCTTTCCCGCAAGCCATCGTGACTAAAGAGCCCGGCGGCACGAAGCTTGGCGAAGCTGTCCGAAGCCTCGTTTTAGGCGAGGATTTTTCATGGCGAGGCGGCAGTGCAAATTTACGCGAAGCCTGCGGCGAAATTTCAAAGCGCGCTGAGATGCTTTTGTTTCTGGCAGATCGCGCCGAACACTATGAACGCGTGATAAAAACAAACGCAGACAAGTTAGTATTGAGCGACCGAGGATTTATTTCCGGGCTTGCCTATGCGCTAGCAAATGACGAAAATGCCGATTTTGGCGAATTAATTATGCTTAATAAATTTGTGCTTGGAGGTAAATTAGCAGATAAAATAGTACTGTTTAACGCAGATGAGCAACTCGTTAGACAGCGGTTAAAAACGCGCGTTAGCAGCGACGTCATCGAGGCTCGCGGGCTAAAATATCTAATACATGTGCAAGAGTTGATGAAGCAAGTAGCTCGTTCATGCGATATAGAAACGCTAAACATCGATGCAAGCGAGCCTATAGAGAAAATAAGCCAAAAAATAAAAGAATTTATTTTAGCTTAATTTTGCCGTTTTTATGGTCCTGACAGCTAATCCGGCGTATAAACGCTTTGCGAATTTATTTTGCACTCTATTAAACAAACTCGGTCGTTTGA
>CAUQJU010000100.1:0-5317 GCA_963518005.1 uncultured Campylobacter sp. | reverse complement strand
TACGCCGGTGATTAACAGCACCTTTTTGCTAAAGTCGATGCTGATGCTTTTTGGATTTTTTAGCGCGGGATGGGCAAAATTTGCAAGTTTTAAATTTGACCCGCCGCTTGGCAGCACGAACTCAAAATCAGCGCTTTTAGCCGTAAAAACCCGCGCGCAGTAGGCGTCAAATACGTCAAACGCGCCGTTTATAAATTTTAAAAACAGGAGGCCCTTGTGCATTGCGGAGCTAAAAATTTTGCAGTGCTCGTAGACGATTTCCTCTTTTTTATCTAGTAGCTCACTTTGCTCTTTTTTGAGTTTTTGGATGTTTTCGGGCGCGACGTAGAAGTAGCCGCCAGAGCTTCTAGCCACGACCGTGCCCTTTAGCACGTGGTTAAACCCGCCTCGCACGAGCAGCGCCTCGACCGAGCTGATGTAGTGCACCTGCGTATCGACGAGATAGGGCGCGACACTCTTTGAGTAAATGAGACGGCGCAGATCGGCGTCTATTTGCGCTCTTTTGGCGCTAAATGCGTCCCTGATACCGCCCAGACGCTCGTCCACTTCGTCTTTTAGCTCGCCGTTTTTGTCAAATGAATTTGCGAGCTTTAGCATCGGCTGCGGGATTTCTATTTTAGCGAGCCACTCGCCTAGTTTGCCCTCAAATTTGAGCGTTTTTAGGTAGGTAAAATAGCTGATTATCTTAGCAAACTCAAAAATCTCGCTCACGTGCAGCGTGGCTTGTTTGCTCAGGCGCATAAGCGCGTCGTCTAGGTTTTGAGCCGGTGCGGGAGGATCAAACTGCTTTTGCGATAGTTCTAAAATTTTCTCATAATGCAACCTGCTGTCGCCCGCCATAAAAAGCGGCTTTGGGCGCGCTAGAAAGGAGTTAAACCTCTCCATATAGCCTTGCAAATCTAAAATTTTTATAAGCCGCTCAAAGCCCTCCGCGTTTGCAAATTCTTTTTGCTCGCGGTGAGCCGAGGCGTCCGAAATATCGCCGTTTCTTTGCTCGCGCGAGACGTTATATTCGGGCCCGTTTGCTTCCCAAACGCCGCTTTTAGTCAAATTTTGATTATCTTTAAAATTTCGCAATTATTCGCCTTTAAATTCGCAGCCCTCAAGCGCGATCTTGACGCTGTTTAGCTCCTTTGCCGCGCGTTTTGCGACGAAGGAGGACGTGCCGAACTCGTAGTTAAATTTAGTATTATTTACGTCAAAATTCCCGCATTTTAGAGTTTTGCCTTGGTTAAAAAGCGCGACTAGCTCTAGCCTTTTGCCCTGCTCTCTTTCTAGCCTGGTCTCGTAAAAATATAGCGCCGCCGCTACAAAAATCACCGAAAAAGTGATGATAAATTTCGCCTTTTTGCTTAGCTTCTCGTCGCTCACGCTAAATATCGCGATCGCGGCAAGCACGCCTAAAAGTACGATTATGACCCTCATGCGTCGCCTCTTAGCTGATAGGTGATGTCGCCCGCGCCAAATCCTATAACCAGCCCGTCATCAAGCAGGTTTTTCACGCCAAATTCATCCGTAAAGACGATCCCCTCGCCCTCGCGCGCGACTTTTTGCGTCATCACTGGGTTGTAGCGTTTAAACTCCTCTTTTAAATTTATATCTATGGACGCCTCGCCAGCAGCGTAAACGGGCAGGATAACTAGCTCGTCTATGCCCTCAAAACACTCCTTAAAGCCCTGCAAATTTGCGCTTAGGCGCGTAAATCTGTGCGGCTGAAAGATCGCCGTGATCTTGGTGATGCCTAGCAGTTTGGCGTACTCAAAGACCGATTGCAAAGTGGCCTTGATCTCGGTCGGATGGTGCGCGTAGTCGTCGATGAGTACGAATTTGCGGCTCGCGGTTAGGATATCGAAGCGCTTTTTGATACCTTTAAAATTTAGCAAATTTTGCCTAATTTGCGCTAGAGAGGTTTCATTTAGCGCCGCAAGTATGGCTAGCGATGCGTCCACGGCGATGTGCTCGCCCATACCCAGCACCTCAAATTTGCCTAAATTTTTTAGATTAAACGCGGTATAAGGCACGAAATCGCGCACGATCATACTAAGCTCGGTGATATCCACGCTTGGATAAAGGCGCACGGCGTCGAGCTTTAGCGTACCCAAAAACTCGTCCTCGGCATTTATCACGCGCACCTTGGCTCGCTCCAAAAAGCCTCGATACGCCGCGTGAAATTTCTCCAAATCATAGCCGTAATGCTCCATATGCTCTGGCTCGGCGTTGGTTACGACGGCTAGATACGGGTTTGAGTTGAGAAAACTACTATCGCTCTCGTCGGCTTCGAAAATGACGTTGTCGCAGGGCTCGTATTTCATATTTGAGCCAAACTGCTTACTGATTGCGCCGATGATGACAGAGCCCTCCACGAGGCTAGAGAGCATCGCCGAGGTCGTGCTTTTACCGTGCGCGCCTGCCACCGAAAATACGCGCTTACCTTCAAGTACCATCGGTAGAGCCTCTTTGCGCGATAGGCACTGCAAGCCTTTACTTCGCGCTTCGACGAGTTCGATGTTATCCGGTTTTATCGCCGCCGAGTAGATGACGAAGTCCTGATCCTTGATCGCGGCCTTGCTATGCGGAGTGATGACGTCGATGCCCTGCGCCGCTAGCTCGCGCGTGGTCGGACTTTCTTTGATGTCGCTACCGCTGATGATGAATCCCTTTTCGTGCAAAAACCGCGCGATCGCCGAGATACCGATACCGCCGATACCGATGAAATGGACCTTTTTACGCTCCTTTGCGCGCTTTATTTCACCCACGCTATCGGCTTGTTCGTTTAAATTTGACTGCGCTAAATTTTCGCGACCCAAATTTGACGCCCCGCCCGCTTCTACCGTACGGTGAAGCCCGCTTGCTTGGTTAAAATTTCCTTGTTTTAAGTTTTCCACTCGTTTTCCTTGCTGGTTCCTAAAATACCAAATCCCGCGCCCAAGTCTGCGGCTTTAGGCTTATTTTATCCGCAAACGGCATATCTTTTAGCGCCTCGCCGCTTGCCGTTACGCTTAAAGTTCGCGTGATTTTTCTTTAAATTTATTAGCCCGATTTTAGCGAAAATGAAATATCAAGACGCTGAAAAGGCGAAATTTACGCGAGTTAGCCGTTTAAAATCGGCAAGGCACTAACCGCCTGAATTTGGCGTAAACCCTTTGCGTTAAATTTAGCTCCAAATTTAGCCGCTTTCTAGCAAGCCGGGTTCGCAAATCAGAAGAAGCGCTTAGCTAAAACGGGCTCTTTTAGGCATTTTACCTCGTCAGTTCAAAGCTAAGATCTATCAGATCCTCCACCTGCTCAGGCGCGATTTTGGAGCTTAAATTTACGCTGATCCAGTGCTTTTTATTCATATGATAGGCGGTCAAAATTTGATCGCCGTCGCGCAGGATCGCCGCCAGATCGGGCTTGCATTTTAGGTTTAGTATCTCTAGCGCATCGCCGCTTTTAAGCCCCAGCTTGCCGCCGTCCACGCGCATAAAAACGGCGAACCATTTTTGGTTTTTCGCGTGGCGAAACACGGCGATTTCGGGGTGTTTGTCAAATATCCGCTCGCCCTGCGCGCCAAATTTCTCCTCGATATAGCCAAAAACTCGCTTCCGTGCTGGCATCATCCACATCCTTTGCAAAAGCAGGCGTCCAGATGATCGTCCACAACGCCCGCGCTTTGCAAAAACGCATAGACGCTCGTGGGTCCTAGAAATTTAAATCCGCGCTTTTTCATCTCTTTTGCGATAAACTCTGCAAGCGGCGTGGTAGCGGGGACTTGTTTTATGTTTTCATAGTGATTTACGATGGGCTTGCCGTCAAATTTGGGGTCAAATTTAGGCAAAAGATAGCCCCAAAGATAGTCGTAAAAGCTGCCAAACTCGCCCACCACGGCGAGGAATGCGCGGGCGTTTGCGGCAAGCGAGTTTAGCTTCAGGCGGTTTCTGATGAGCGCTGGATTTTGCATAAATTTCGCCGTCTGCTCCTCGCCGTAGAGCGAAATTTTACGCGCGTCAAATCCGTCAAACGCCGCTCTCATCGCCTCGCGCTTAAGCAGCACGGCATGCCACGATATGCCAGCCTGAAAACCCTCAAGCACGATGAGCTCGAAAAATTTCGCATCATCCTTTATGAGCTTGCCCCATTCCTCGTCGTGATATACGCGCTCCAGTTCGCTTTTCTCCGCCCAGTCGCAGCGGATTTTGGTTTTTTGAGCGTCTTTCAAATTTAAGCCTTTAGATAAATTTTAGAAATTGTAGCGAAATTTGGGTTAAGCAAAGGCTTTTGGCGATTAAATTTACTCCGCTTCGGCTCTTGGAAATTTGACGCTAATCCACGCAAAAAGCAGCGCGCTTGCGGTAAATAAACCAAAAAGCATGTTTGCAAGAGGCATAAATTTAACGGCGGGAGCGATGAGCGTCGGGGCTAAAACCTCCAGCATGCCGTAGAGAAAATTTGCGGCGATATCAATGCTAAGCATCCACGCATAAACCCTAAAAAGCACGCAATCAAGCGCGTCTGCGAGCTTGAAATTTATAACGACCCAAGCGATCGACGCGGCAAATGCGCTAAGCGGGATGATGAAGTTAGTGATCAAACCAAGTAAATTTTCATCAAACACATAAAGAGCGACGGAGCATAAAATCATGGCTAAAAAGCCGTTATAAGCGTACTTAAAAATCCTAAAAACGTTTTGTCCGAATGCCTCTTCGATGCGAACTAGCGCATAGTGAAAAAACGTCAGCGCAAGTAGCAGCGAGAGCAAACGCACGATCCAGGCGGGCCTCGCCTGCGAGATATGCCGCGCTCATAGCCACCGCGCAGACTGCGCCCATGATGCCTTGCAACTTTGCTTTACTCAGATTTTTATCCAACTTCGCCCCTTTTTCGGATATAAATTTTAGCCCTAAGTATATACAAATCTATTTTAAACTGATATTAAATCTATGGGAAAAATTCGAGTTTGGGCCGGATTTTTGATTTGAGCTTAAATTTAATCTGAAATTTAGCGGCGTCGCATGCAAAACCCTCTAGCCCCCAAATCGCCGCCCCAGCTAAAACGGCCGCGGCTAGTAACCGCTAGATAAAGCGCGAATTTAGCCCGAGATAGAATGTATATTTCGTCTCGGAGCAAAATTTTTGGCTTAAATTTGCTATAAACGCAAAAAGCTCCCGTTTCATCTAGTTTTCTCCGCGTAGCACTTTTTGTAGAGACGGCAAATCGCCGTTTCATAGCAAGCAAGGCGAGGTTAAGTGGGGGGCGACGCGGTCTTGCTCGCGTAAAAGCGTCATTTTTTGGTAGAGTAAATCTTATAAATTTGACTTCAAATTTATAAGTACCGCA
>CAUQJU010000099.1:0-5358 GCA_963518005.1 uncultured Campylobacter sp. | reverse complement strand
CACTGATGTCACCGCGACTGCGATGAAAAACGCCTCATCCAAAACGGGCACGACGCCGCGAGGCTCGAAAATCTGCGCCGCAACAAAACAAAGCGCCGCCACGGCCGCAAACTGCACGCTCACCATCCAGTACAGCTCGCACCTGCGCACCAAAACGCCGGTGAAAATGATATGCAGCGCAAAGCCTAGCGCGCAAACGACGCTAAGCCCCTCGCCGACGCCAAAACCCAGCTCGCTGCCCGTTAGCAAATAAAGCCCCGCCGCCGACAAAAACGCGCCGACAAAGGCATAAACTACGACCTTTTGCCCGAAAAACGCAAGAGCGATAAAGGGCGTAAAAACCGCGTTTAGTCCCGTGATAAAGGCGACGGTAGAGCTTGGGGCGTATTTTAGAGCAAAGGTCTGAAGCGTAAAGGCCGCAAACAAAAGCGCACCTAAAAATGCGCCGAATCTTAGCGAATTGGGATCGATCTTGCGCGTAAATTTGAGGCTTATGAGCGCCATCAAAACGGCCGAGATCAAAAACCGCCAAAACAAAAGCGTAAAAACGCCGTTGGTCTTTAGCGTCTGCGCCATCGGCAAAAACGTCACGCCCCAGACCACCGCGATAGCAAGCAGCGCAAAATCGGCCTTAAGCTCGGTTGATTTTTTCATCTGATTTCTTTAGCTAAATTTAAGGGGCAAATTTAACGCAATTTCTCTAAATTCGGGCTTTATCGCGCCAAATTAAAAGTCGCCGCCGTCTTGCTATCGAGCGAAACGGCGATAAATTTAAAGCTAAATTTAAGAGGCGATTTTAAAAGATTTGCGTCAAAATCGCCGCGAGAGTAAATTTAAAGGCAGTTTTATAAAATTGATTTTACGGCGAGGTTTTGCCGTGAGCGAAACGACAAGCAAAACCCGCCGAAATTTAAGCTAAATTTTCCTTTTTAGCGCGGATACGCAAGCGCCGTTTTAGATATAGGGCGGGGTGGGTAAATTTACTAGGCGTAAGGTTATGTTTGCAAGAGGCGATCGGCGCCGAGTTTGATTTTGGTCGGTCGCGTCCTAAAATGCGCGAAAACCCCGCGCGTAAAATCAATTCCACTCCGTAAAGGCGCATATTTTGCCGCGCAAATCAGGCTAAAAAGGGGCGGCAAAGTTTGCCCGAGCGCAAAGAGATTTGGCTAAACAGCGCCTTTGCGAAGTAAATTTTCGGGTTTGAATTTAGCCAAAAGGTATTTATGAATTTAGCAAAGCCGTTTTTGCGGCGGAGATTAAATTTATCCAAGCGCGCGTCTTTAAGGCAAGCTTACGAGGCGACTTTAAAAGATTTTCGAAAAAATCGTAGCCGGTTGGTCAAATTTTTCTAAATTTTTAAAACCGGCTAAACTCGATTTTGGCGAAAGTTTAAATTCGCAGCGTAATTTTAAAGGTTTGCGCTGCGATGTTAAGGCGCGGACTAGATTTAGAGCGAGCGGCTAGCAGGTTTGCTCCGGCTTGAGACGATAAATTTTCATCCGAGCCCGCGTCTAAGCGAAAACTCGCCGCAAAGCCTGCCGCTAAATTTAACTCAAGCTACCAAGATATCCTATCGCTTCTTTTTATCCTTCTCATTTGCTCCTCGACATCGTTGTTTTGCGGTTTTGATTTGACGTTGTCGTTGCCTAAAAATAGCTGACCGCCCCAGTCCGGCACCACGACAGGAGCGCCTTGTACTACGACTCTGCCTTGGTTAAACAGCACCGCTGCGCTACTAGCTGCGGTCGGGTCGTATCTGAGCCAAAGAGGCACGTGTATCTGCACGTTATCGGTTCCTGCCCTATTTACTTGCGTGGCCGGAACTCTCAATCTATCCGATAGATAAAGGACGCTACCGATGTTTAGACTATCTGCGTTATGCGCAAACTCCTGATTATTTAGCAGGGTCGAGACGTATTTGCTCACTTCTCCTTGCTCGTTTGTCCTTTGCGGCGAGATGTACCATTGGCTCCTATTAAACCACGTAAGCAAGTCGTTATTATCAGCTAGCTGTCTGCCCGCACCGTTTAGCGAATACTTGGTCGTATCGCATCCGTCGCAGTGAACCATATAGTGTGAGGTGAAATCATAAGGTTCGCCGACTCTTATGACGTACCTTGGCATGTAGACTATGCCGTAGTAAAATTTAGCGTTACTTGCCGTCGCGGCAAAAAGCTTGTGCGAGCGATTGGTTAGCACTTTGAAATCTTTCTTTACGGTATTTTCGCCTCTGGTTATGTTAAAGGCCGTGTGAAGGACCGTAAAGGGATTCATAGCTACAGTAGCATTTCTGGCGTAGTTAAAGTATATCTTGGCGTCTTCATTGATGCTCGTGGTAGCAGGATTATCTCTTACCTCGCCGTTTCTAAATTTATCCGCACTAACGCTAAATTTACCGTCGGTAGGACTAGCGTTTATCTTGCTTATTTGAGCATCGCTAGGTAGGAAAAAGTACGTGTCGTTAGTTGGATACGTTTTTGCCGGACTTCCGCCTCTAGCGGGTACGTTAAAGTCCTGCACGCTGGCGGTTCGCTTCTCTAAGCTAACATCGAAATCCAAATCCTCTGCAAAGCAGTTTCTCGTAAAAAGCTTAGTCGAGACGAGATTTCTATATGGATAGTCGTCTACTTTGCTTGAGTATTTGGATCGTTCGTTACTGTCGTAGTAGTCGTAGTAGGTTACCGATTGATAGCCGTATGGGATAGCCGAGAGCGAAAATTTTATCTTCGCGTTAGAGTTTTCCGCGTAATTACCTATATAGGTTAGATTAGGCGTCGCGTCTTTATTTATGCTTACGTCGGTAGCTATGACTTTATGGGGTCTAAACTCTCCTATGAAGACGTCGGCGTCAAGCGGTATGTAGCAGCCTACCTTACCGTCGCTATCCACGTCGTCGTTGGCTAGATCTGTTATAACCGTTTGACCCCATTTTTTGCCTCTTACGGTTGTGCGCGGGTCTTGCTTTCTGCAGTCGCCGCGTACCTCGTCGTTTTTAGCAAAGGTTTTATCTACGTCGTTTATCACTAAAGACACTGAACCCACGTCAGGATAAAACAGTCCGCTAAACTGATACTCTTTATGTCCTCCGGTTTTCATAAAGTCGCTTGCATAACTACTCCAACCAAACGTATCGTAAGAGCCTCCGTTTTCATATACCTCTTTCCAAGCATAGGGTTTTGATGGGTCGTAGTGGAGTTGATTAAACTGCGGTATATCGATGTCGTGAACTGGATACTCTACTCTTCGTACTGCGTTTTTAGGATCGTTAGGATCGGTGTATACTCTTTTTTCCTTGTATCTATACGGATCAAAGATAACCGGTATATCTCCGCCTTCTATCTGCTCTATTCTAGCTTTAGCCAGAGGATCTGCTATGCATGCCGCACGCTCGGCGGCAGAGGCGAAATTTACCTTAAATCTAGCCGTAGCCTCGGAAGAATACGTATAAATTTGTTTGCCGTTTATATCTACGGGGATTATTTTTAGTTTATCAAAATAATTGGAGAGCCATGGGTTATTCATGGTGTTTGGTTTGGTTGCAAAGAGAAGCCTGTCTCCGGCGATAAATCTAGGTAGATTAGGCTTTCTGCTTACTTCTACTTTTAGCTTGCTAGGACGTATGGCAAAGCTGTCTGTGGCGTAAGCAGTGCCATATGTACCGCACTCTTGATTGCTATACGTAATGCCGCTGCCGCAAGTTCTGTTAAACATAAAATGAACGTCTATCATAACGGCCTTTGAGTTCGCAGATAGGGTGTTGTTGAAATTTTTAAATGTCAGAGTCATCATACTCTTGCCCCTAAATTGCAAAACTATAGGTATCTTCTTTTCGTTAGCGGCCATCTGGCTAAAAGGAGCGGTTATAGAGCTATAATCTTTTAGTATCAAAGACATTCCGCTTTCATCTAGTACGTCAAGTCCTTCAGCAACTGAGATAAACGACTCGCCGAGTACGTCGACTTTAACCGGAGAAAAGCCGTTATAAGGCGTTATGTTGCCGCTAGCGTCGAAGTGAACGACCTTTAGCTTAAAATCTCTACCGGCGACCTGAGTATAAAGACCCTCGTCGTCGCCTTTTTTTGTAAATTTTTCATTTACTATCTTAAAGTATCCGCCGGTGATATCGTGTTTTAGAACTTTTCTATCTTTTTGCACTCTGATTTGATAGTTGGGTGAGCTATCGCATCTTTTTATCTCGCCGTAATACGCCTGATTCCTGTTCTGATCGTAGAGCCTAGCTTTTATCTTCATAGGCTCGTAGACGTTTCCCAGATGGTAGTCAAAGCATGTTCTCTGGCCGGTAGCTATATCGACTCTATCTTTGTAAAATACCGTCGTGATGTGATTGTTTAGAAACATTGGGTGTTTTTGGCTCGTCTTATATACGCCGCTACTTTCCATCCAAATTTGAGACGAGGGCCGATCGATGTTTAGACTAGGATCTACTTCAAATTGTATATTTCCAGTCATTAGGGTAAATGGAGCTAAGACCGTGGGACTAGCCGGATTTGTGCTGATGCCGTAAAAGTTATAGCTACTAGAGCCGTGATTGGCCGCGGACATCGAGCAGGTGCTGCCAAGACTAAATAAAGTGTCCCTGGCGTAGAATAAATTTTCCTTAAAGCAGATTTTGCTATAAAACTCATCTGCGCTTATTTTGTCTGCGCTTACCTGGCTTGTGCTTAAAATACCAAACGCCAGCGCGCAAACCGCCGTAAATTTAGATTTTTTCATGATTCACTCCTTAGCGTATTTATTATAGAGCAAAATAGCTGTATTTTGGCTGATTATAGGTATTTTTCTATTTCAAAAAGCAGTCTTGATCCGTGAAACGGCGATAAATTTAAAGCTAAATTTAAGAGGCGATTTTAAAAGATTTGCGTCAAAATCGCCGCGAGAGTAAATTTAGGGGCAGTTTTATAAATTTGATCTTGCGGCGAGGTTTTGCCGCGAACGAAACGCCAAGCAAAACTCGCCCGAATTTAGGCTAAATTTTCCTTTTTAGCGCGCAGATAGCTGCCTATCTCGCTGATCAAAACTCCGACCAAGATAAGCGCCGCGCCGCAAAGCCTATACGCGCTGATGTCCTCCGCGCCGACGAAATAGCCCATCGCTCCGGCGGTTACGGGCTCTAGAGTGAAAAATATCGCCGTTTTAACGGGCGTGGTAAATTTTTGCATAAGCGCCTGCGCGAAAAACGCAAATGTCGTGCCGAGCACGCCCACGACCAGCATTGCTATGATAAACGCCTTGTCCGTGACGGGCGCGATTTTAGCGTCCTCAAAAACCAAAATAGCCGCAAAACAAAGCGCGATTAGGGTCAAAATTTCAAAATAAACCATAGTTACGAGGTTGCAT
>CAUQJU010000098.1:0-5414 GCA_963518005.1 uncultured Campylobacter sp. | reverse complement strand
CGCTTTGAACGAGCTTAAATTTATCCAGCACGCTTTTTGCGTGAGCTTTTGCCGTCTGCGCGCTCTCTAGGTCGTTTTGCGCGAGCTTTACGGCTAGCTTTTCGCTCTCGTTTTCAAGCTCGAGCAGCACGTCGCCGCGCTTTACCGCAGAGCCGATTTCTACGTTTACGGCCTTTACGATACCGACGGCTTTTAGCGCAAGCTGCGCGTCTTTTGCCGCTGCGACGTCAAAGCTCGCGTAAATTTTATCCTGCGCGCAAAGCGCAACCGCCGCGCTCAGTAAAAAAAGTAAAATTTTATTCATTTGCGCTCCGTTTTTTCGATATTTTCAGCGATTTTGCCGCCGCGCTCGTACAGATACTCCGCCTTTTTGATCTCAAATTTACTCTTGCTTAGCTCCAGCGCGCTACCTGCGCTAAAGCTCTGCGCGGTCGCGTTTAAAAACTCGACGTATCCAAGCAGCCCGGCTTCATACTTTTTGCTAACGGCATTTAGCGAGGTTTGCGCCGAGTTTAGCGCGCTTTCGCCCGCGGCGATCTTTTGCTCGAGCGTCTTTAGGTCGTTTTTGATATTTGCTAAATTTAGCTCGTTTTGCAAGCGCTTTTGATCTAAATTTAACTTCGCTTGCAGCGCGCTTATGCGCTTTATCTCGCGCTGCTTTTTGTTCGCGCCAAAATCAAACGCCTTCCAGCTAAAGCCTAAAATCAGCTCGTTGGTGTTTAAATTCGGCTTAAAAAAGTCGTCAAAATACGGCTCCAGTGCGCTTCTATACTGCGCGGGCAGCAAGTTTCTATCGTAATGCGTACGCATAAAAGTGTAGGTATTTTTGATGAAAATTTGCGGGTTCGCCTCGGACGCGGTTATTTTTTCGTCCTCCAAAGCCGCGGCGAAATTTAGCCTAAGCGCCTCGAGTTCCGGCTTTTTGCTTTTTTGCGGCGCGAAGTCCTCATCGGCAAGCACGATCCTAGAGCCCGCCACGGGCTCGATATCTCTGCCCGTTAGCGCGTAAATTTGATTTTTTATCTCGTTTTGATTTTGCGAGATCTCGAGGCGTTCGGCCAGCGCCATGGCGTATCTGGCGTTTACCGCTTCATACTCGCTCTCGTCGCTAAGCCCCACGCGGTAGTATTTTTCCAGCCTATTTAGCGCGTTTTTTAGATAGTTTATCTCGCCGTCTTTTGCCAGCGCGAGCTCACCCAGCGACAAAAAGCTAAAATAAAGCTTGGTCGCGTTAAATGCAAGCAGGTTTTGATACTCCTCGTTTTTTAAAATTTCAGCCGCACTAAGGTGCGAAAGCGAGCTTAGCAGGGCTTCGCGCTTGCCGCCGTCATAAACGGCAAGCTCCAAAATCGCCCTTGCCGTAGCGGCTCTTTGCGGGCGCAGGACGTTTATGTCGCCGCTTAAAAAGCTGTATCCGCCCTCAACCCTGAGGCTTGGCATATACGCACTCTTTACGGTCTCTTTTTGCAGCTGCGCTTTTTGCGGTTCGTAGTTTGAAATTTGAGCTAAATTTGAGCTCTGCGCGGCTAAAATCAGCTCGGGCAAATTTCCTTCAAATTTAACCTCCGAACCGACTAAAAAAACGCAAAAACTCAAAAATATATAAATTTTTTTCATCTAAACCCTTCCCTGTTAGCTCTGGGCGGCGCGGGCTAAATTTGAGCTGGTTTGCGCCGCCCGTGGTCTGGCGCCGTAGGTAAAATAAAATAAAAATTTAAGCGGCGCGCGGAGCATTTTTAAGATTATAGCGACAAAAAACCTAATGAAAGCTTTTGACGAGGTTCATGACGAGCAAATTCCACCCGTCTACGAGCACGAAAATAAGCAGCTTAAACGGCAACGAAATCATCGTCGGCGGCAGCATCATCATACCCACCGCCATAAGCACGTAGCTAACGACCATATCGATGACCAAAAACGGCAGATAGAGCAAAAAGGCTATCTCAAACGCCGTTTTCATCTCGCTGATCATAAACGCGCTCATCACGACCGTGAGCGGGATATCGTCAAAGCTTTGAGGGTTTGGCATATTTCTGATACGTAAAAACAGCGCCAAGTCCTTCTCGCGCGTATTTTTTATCATAAACTCGCGAAACGGCTTTACGCCGCGCTCAAAGGCCTCTTGGTAGCCTATTTGTTCGCTTAGATATGGCTGCACGCCCGCTTCGTAGGCTTTCTTGCCTATAGGCTCCATGATAAACAACGTAAGCACCATCGCAAGACTAATAAGCACCGTAGAGGGCGGCATCTGCTGCGTGCCCATTGCTTGACGCAAGAACGAAAAAACGATAATGAGCCGCAAAAAGCTGGTCATCATAAAAACTAGCGAAGGAGCTAGCGTGAGGACGGTTAGGACTAGTAGGACGTTTAGCGAGCTAACTAGCTGGGTGGGCGTAGTAGGCGCGCTTAGGCTGAGATTTACGGTCGGAATCGTGACGTTATCCTCGCCGATCGCGACCGCCGCAAAGATAAAAAACAGCAAAAACGTCAGTTTTTTCAAATTTACTCCTGCGCGTCCAGTATGCTTTTTTGCGTTTTGGCTTTGTCGTCTAAATTTAACGAAACGAAGTGTATCTCGACCCTGCGGTTTTTCTCCCTGCCCTGCTCGGTAAAATTCGTCGCAAACGGCTCAAATTCGGCCTTTGCGGACGCTGTTAGCTTTTTAGGATCGACGCCGTCTTTGATTAGCTCGCTAACCACGCTGATAGCTCTAGCCGACGATAGCTGCCAGTTGTCTCTAAACTCGGTAGACGCGGGCTGCTCGCTGTCGGTGTGCCCGATCACGTTTGCTACGACGTCGGGCGGTAGCTTTGCTATCACCATCGCGATACGTTTTAAAAATAGCAGCGCATCGTCGTTTTGTAGCTTGGCGCTATCTTTTGCAAAGAGTAAATTTGCGGGCAACCTAATCACAAATCCGCTCTCGCTCTCCTCAAACGTGATTTCAGGCGAGCCGCTAGCGTGCAAAAGCTCGTTGATAGAGCGCAGCGTCTGCTCGAAATTCGACTTCACGCCCGTGCGTTCTTTATTTGATGTGGCATGGTCGTCTTGGTTTTGCTCGGAGCTAACATCTGGCTTTGCTCCGCCCTCAAGTACGCCTAGCGCTCCGTTTAGCGAGCCGATCGCCGCTTCTAGCTTTTTCGCGTCCATCGTACTCATCGAAAGAAGCAGTACGAAAAAGCAGAGCAGAAGCGACATCAAGTCGCCAAACGCCGCAAGCCACTCGGGTAAGCATTTGGGGCAGTCACCCGGATCGATTAACTTTTTAGCCATTTTTTTTACTTATCAAACTGACTAACACGGTCTTTAGGCGGCAAAAACGATAGTAGCTTCATTTCAAGCGTCCTAGGATTATCGCCGGCTTGGATCGCCATTATGCCCTCTAGCATTAGCACCTTTGCCGTGCCTTCGTCCTTGTCGCGGATGCTTAGGATGTTTGCCACGGGCGAGCCCAGGATGTTTCCTATCATCGCTCCGTAAAGCGTCGTAATGAGCGCGACCGCCATCGACGGACCGATAGCTGAGGGATCGGACATGTTCATAAGCATCGCAACCAGGCCGATGAGCGTACCGATCATACCCATCGAGCCCGCAAAGCCCGCGATTTGCTCAAAAATTTTGATATTATCGCCGTGCCTCGAGCTAGACTGCTCCATATCTATCTCAAGTAGCGATCTGATGGCGTCCGGTTCGTTGCCGTCGACCGCCATAGATAAGCCTTTTTTTAGAAACGGGTCGGTTTCGTTATTTGCGTCGCTTTCAAGCGCCAAGATACCGTCGCGACGGGCTTTAGTGGAGTACTCGACCATTTTTTTTACGATTTCAGGCAGGTTATAGGTTTTGGGTTTTGCGGCAATGCCGTAAAACGTGCCTAGCTTTTTGATCTGCTCCATCTTAAAGCCGATCATCAGCGCGCAAATCGTACCGCCAAAAACGATCAAAACCGAGGGAATATCGATATAAGCTCCGATTCCGACGCCCATTTGCATCGAACCTAGCAAAAGCACCATAACAACTATCCAACCGACGACGCTACCTAAATCCATCTTGAACTTTCCACCTATAAAATTTGGTTTGTATTTTAGTTTTTTTTAGTTGAAAAAACAGTTAAACTCAGGCTAGCTCTTTGCAAAATACGTTCCAAACCGGCATAATTTTTTTCAAAAACCCCATTTTGGTTTAAATTTCGATTTTTGCGCGCTTTGGGTGATAAAATTTATCCTAATGTTTAGGCACGATTTTAGACGTAAATTCAGCTGATACCGCTGGGTTAAATTTTTAAAAAGAAAGCAAAATTTAAGGCGGCAAATCTACCGCCTTTACTAGAGTTAAATTTGATCGAATTTAAGGTAAAATTTTAAGTATTAAGGCGCAAAGCTGGCTAAGCTTAGTTAAGCTCTTTTTGGCTTAAACGCCCTTTTTGCCGTCATATAAAAGCCGCTAAATATAAAAAGCGCCATCAAAAGCGAAACTACCGACCACAAAATTTTACCCGCAATCCCGAAAAAGTATCCCGTATGTAGCTGATAGTTCGTGCTCTTTACCATGCCTACGGTTATGCCCTCTGTCTGCTTTTGCTCGGCCATCTTGCTATCTTTTACATTCACGGTCGCCATTTTTGGACGAGCGGTGCTAGGCGCGTCAGGTTCGTAGTATCTGACGTTTATCTTATCTCCGGCCGCGAGCATCAGGCTAAATTCCTTATACTCTATGCCGCTTGATTTAAATATCTCGTAAGCTCTCTGCACATCGCTAAATTTATACTCGGCGCTCTTTTTACCCTCTACTTTTGCTGGTGCGCCCTCTTTTTGCGCGGTCTCTTTTGGCAAATTTTGCGCGCTAACGAAAAGCTCCGTCACCGCGCCGTTATACCAGCGGTACGACCACATGAGTCCGGTTAGACAGATGATGAGATAGATCGCCGCGCTTAATGCGCCTAAACTCGTGTGCAGGTTGTGAAAAAGGGCGTATTTTTTGAGTTTAAAATTTGGCTTTATCGCCTCGGCAAATTTACGTTTTAGCCTAGGAAAATGCAGCCAAACGCCGCTTATCACGAGCACTATCATCGCGACCGTACTAGCGCCCACGATCTGCTTGCCCACTTCGCCCGTGGTTTTATTGCCAGTTAGCGCAAAGCCTAAATTTCGGTGCAGAGACATTACCGTGCGCACGAATGCAACTCCGTAGTCCTTGCCGATGATCTGCGCGGTATAGGGATCAACCAGATAGGCATCGCTACCGCTAGCATAAATTTTGATCGCTTCGTTTTCATTTTTCGGCAGCACGAGCCTTGCCGGCTGTTTAACGCCCGTTTGCTCGCTAAAGCTTTGCAAGATTTTCTCCGTGCTTAGCATTTCGCCCGTTTTTTCGACCTTGACGGAGTTTAAATTTATAAGCTCCTCAAGCTCGTGTTG
>CAUQJU010000097.1:0-5492 GCA_963518005.1 uncultured Campylobacter sp. | reverse complement strand
GTATTGACCTTTGTAGTAGTTTATTAGCGCGTAGTAGTAGTTGTATAGCGGAGAGTCTGCTTCCTTATACAAAAACGAATTAGCGAGATTTATATAATAGTTAAAATTTTGCTCGTTTTTTAGCTCCAGCGAGCTAACCGCGGCGTTTATGGCGCTAACGGCGACGTTTTCGTCGTTTGCGATCGCTTTTTTAAAGCTCTCTAGCGCCTCTTCAAATTTACCTTGCCTCATCTGCGAGACGCCAAGATTGTAGTTTGAGAGGCTTTGGTTGTAGACGGCGATGTTTTCGTAGATTTTCAGTGCTTCAAATTTATTGCCCTTTTCGTAGAGCAAATTTGCCTTAGCGATCATGTCGTCGATCTTTGAGCTGCCGAATTTTTGCGACTCGTAGCGCTCCTCGATATCTTTTACGATCTGTTTTTCGTCTATCGGCGGCTTTTTCTCGCCTCTAAAAACGAAAAACAAAACTACGGCTATGATGGTAACGAGCGCGCCTGCAGCCCCGCCGATGATAAAAAGCTTTTTCTTGCTTTTTTTAGTCTCTTCTTGCGCCTCTTGCGGCGGCTCTTCTTGGACGACGGGTTCTAGCTCGTCAAGCGAGACAAGGCCTTCTTCTTGGCTATTATACGGTTCGTCTAAGGAGCTTGTCTCGGGGCTTTGCTCTTCGTCTATATCTTCAAGGATTACTACGTTTTCATCGTCGTTTTGCGCCACTACATGTACCTTTTAAGAACTTCCGGGATCTCGATGCTGCCGTCTGCTTTTTGGTAGTTTTCCATTATCGCTATGAGCGTCCTGCCTACGGCTAGGCTCGAGCCATTTAGGGTGTTTACCAGAGCGTTTTTCTTGCCGTCTTTGTAGCGGATTTTGGCTCTGCGAGCTTGGAAATCGCGCGTGTTTGATACCGAGCTTATCTCGCGGTATTTGTTTTGTCCGGGTAGCCAGACCTCGAGGTCTATCGTCTTTGCCGCGCTAAAGCCAAGATCCCCGCTGCAAAGCAGCATATGGCGGTGCGGCAATCCAAGGCTCGTTAGCAAGTCGCTAGCGCACGCGACCATCTCGTCTAGCATCTGCGCGCTTTGCTCTGGAGTCGTGATAGCTACGAGCTCGACCTTTTCAAACTGATGTTGGCGTATCATACCGCGCGTGTCGCGTCCTGCTGAGCCCGCTTCTTTACGAAAGCATGCCGAGTAGCAAGTCATCTTTATCGGTAGGCTCTCGACGGGTAAAATTTCGTCGTTGTAAAGATTCGTCACCGGCACCTCGCTAGTAGGGATCAGGTACAAATCCTCGCCCTGAGCTTTGTATAGATCGTCTTCAAATTTAGGCAACTGTCCGGTGCCGTAAAGCGTGTTTGCATTTACCAAAAACGGTACGTTAACCAGTTCAAAGCCGCGCGCGTTGTTAAAGTCGATCATGTAGTTAACTAGCGCTCTTGATAGGCGTGCTCCCATGCCCTTTAGCACGCAAAAGCGCGAGCCTGATAGCTTAACGCCGCGCTCGAAATCAAGCCAGCCTAAGCTCTCGCCAAGCTCGTAGTGTTCTTTCGGCGCGAAGTCAAATTTGGTCGGCTCAAGCACGGTTTTTACGCAGACGTTACCCTCTTCGTCGGCGCCAAATGGCACGTCGTCGTCGGTGATATTAGGCACGCAGCTTGCTATATTTTCTAGCTTTTCCTCGTATTCGCGGACGATATCGGCGGCGTCGCCCATCGCTGCTTTGTTCAAATTTAGCTCGTTTTTTAGCTCGTCGGTGTTCTCGCCGTTTCTGGCCTTTATGCCTAGCTCTTTGCTCTTGGCGTTTTGGATCGCTTGGAAATTTTCTAGCGCTTGACGCTTAGCTTTTAGCTCGTTAAATGTTGTCAAAAGCTCGTTTAAAACCTCGGGCTTTACGTTTTTTCCTTGCAATTTTTTTACGAACTCGTCGTAGCGAGTGTCGAGTAGTTTTAAATTTATCATATCCTCTCCTTAAACCATAAACATAACTTTAGCAAGTATCACGATGACCGCAGCCGCCGCAAAAGCAAACGGGTGGATATTGCCTAGAGGGCTAGGGCGTTTTAGTATAAATTTACACGTGAGATTGGTCGCTACCGCCGCAAATATCAGTAGCGCCAAAATAACCTTTATCATAAAGACGATTTGTAAATTTGACTCAAAATATCCGCCCGCTTTTGAGCCGACCCAGCTACTCATCATCATGCCGCCCGTTAGCACCAAAAGCAGCACGCAAAGCGGCATGATTTTTATCGCGACGCTTGAGATGGCTTGCTGCGCTTTTTGCGCTATTTCTGCGGGCAGTTTGGCCTTGGCTCTTGAAAAAATAATTACGTCGAAAAATAAAAATCCGACGAAAATGATAGCGCAGATCAGGTGAATAAGCTGCGCATAAGGGTAGATTGCTTGCACTTTTTTCCTTTAAATTTATTTGTAAATGCCGGTTGCGGCGCGTATTTTTTCCATTATCGGCGCTGCGATGGCTCGCGCTCTTTTCGCGCCTTCGTTTAAAATTTCATCCACTTCGCCAGCGTGATTTAGATAATAATCAAATTTGCCTCTCGCGTCCGCAAAATAGTCCCAAACCAGCTCGTTTAGATACATCTTAAAGTGTCCGTGTCCTTCGCCGCCGCGCTCGTATCTATACTGCAAGTCGCGCTGTCCGTCCTCGTCTAGGAATAATTTAGCGATATTATAGACGTTGCAGTTTTGCCACTGCTTAGGCGCTTCAAGCGGCTCCGAGGTCGTCACGATACTTGAAATTTGCTTTTTTAGCTCTTTGGCGCCGGCGAAAATATCTATCGTGTTGCCGTAGCTTTTGCTCATTTTTGCGCCGTCGGTGCCGGGCACCGTAGCTACGTTTTCATCGACTTTGTACTCCGGCAGGACGAAGATATCGCCGTGCTCGTTGTTAAATTTGATCGCGATATCGCGCGCGATCTCGACGTGCTGGATCTGATCCTTGCCCACGGGCACGACCTGCGCGCCGTATAGCAGGATATCGGCTGCCATCAAAACCGGGTAGCTAAAAAGCCCGTGATGCGAGGTTAAGCCCTTTGCGACCTTGTCCTTGTAGCTGTGCGCGCGCTCGAGCAGGCCCATAGGCGTGTATTGGCTCAGTATCCAGTAGAGCTCTAAAACCTCTTTGATGTCGCTTTGCACCCAAAATACGCTCTTTTGCGGATCGATACCTAGCGACAAAAACGCGCTCGCCGCCTCGTATGTGTTTTGTTTTAGCTTCCCAGCGTCGGCGACCGAGGTCATCGCGTGGTAGTTTGCGATAAACATAAACATCTCGCTTTGCCCCTGCGCCTCAACCATTTGTTTAATGGAGGCGAAGTAGTTGCCTAGATGTAGTTTGCCGCTTGGTTGCAAACCTGTTAGTACTCTCATTTTTCTCTCTTTCTTAATTATTGCGCGTCGTCTTTTGAGTGTCTTTGAATGAGTTTGCAAAAATTTAGCTCGGCGGACTATATGTCCAGCCTACGCTAAATTTTTACTTCACAACATTCAAATCCATCTCAAAATACTTCCGCTTATTAATTTTTACAATCTGCAAATTTAAAAATTTTTTATCTGTCTTTTTTGTTCTAAATTTTGTAATTCGTAAATTTAAAGCATTAAAAATTTCTGCTTCGTAGGTCATACACCTAGCGCACGCTAAATTTTTTGATCGCTTCTATTCCGCTTTACGTTTGCAGCTTTTCAAGAAATAGCTATGAGCGTAGCGAAGCAGAAAATATTTTGCCGCTTTCTTTATTATCAAAATTTTATTATTTTATCAAAACTCGACTCGCAATACTTTGCTGTGCGACTTTTTTATTTAAATTTCAAAATTTAGCCGTGGCGGACTATACTTACGCCGCTTTGTTCGTAACTGCTTTCTAAAAAGTTACGAGCGTATAGCGCGAAGTAGGGCAGAAGCCCGGCCTTTGGGTAAAATCTCAGCGTATCATTTAAATTTTACTTTAAAAATTTATGAAATTTCACCTGGTTTTGTCGCAATCGAATTTATACTAAAACAGTTTTTCTGCTATTGTCTAAAAACCAGCAACTAAAATACCAAATTTTACTTTTTTAAAATCTTAATTTTGTAAATTTATAAATTTATTTAATACTTATCAAATTAAAACCAAATCGCCATCTACAAAACCTACCGCTATATGCTCGTATTTAAAAAGTTTTGCATCCGATATTTCGCCTCGCAATTCACGCAAAGCTTGCGATACGGCTTGCAACACTTCTTCCCAAGATAAATTTTTTAGAAAATCTAGCTCCAAATAAGACTTTTGCGGGTAAAATTCATCTTCGTCTTCGCACGCCCAATCTTCATCGTTCATATCGTATGAGCTTGAGCCGGCTAATTGCAATGCGTAAGGCTCCGAAAGATCAAAATGCCACGCTACTACGCGCTTTGGTATCTTTTCGTAGTCTAAATTTGCGATAAGCTCTCGTAATTTTTCTTTTAGCATATTATTTTTCCATTTTAATTTTCTGTAAAATCTCTTTCGCAACGCTATCCAGCCCTTCGCCTTCGACGTCGATTATGAGATCGGCAACGCTTTTATACATCTTTTTTCTCTCGTCAAAAAGCTTTTTGGCTGCGTTTAAATCCTTTAAAAGCGGGCGCTTGGCGTAGTGCATCTGCGCTTCGCCGCTCTCGTCGATTCGTTTTAAAATCGCCTCGAAACTCGATTTTAGATAGATGATTTTTCCGATTTTTTTAAGGCCTTTAACCTTTGCAAAGCCGCCGCCAGCCGCGATCACCGATGATTTTACGTTTTTGGTTAGCTTTTTAGCGAGTTTTGCCTCGCATTTTCTAAAATACTCCTCGCCTTTTTTCTCGAAAATTTCTCGTACTTTTAAATTTTGCTCGCTTTCGATCAGCTCGTCGGTATCTAAAAACAGCTTGCCCGTTTTTTTTGCGATATGCCTTGCTACCGTGCCTTTGCCAACGCCCATAAAGCCGATGAAAACTAAATTTTTACTCACTTTTTCCCTCGTTTTCCTCGTCCGAGCCGCTGCGATTTTTAGGTATCAGCACGATTGGAGTGCCCGATAGCTCGAATTTCTCGCGCAGTTTGTTCGTTAGGTAGCGTTTGTAGCTAAAGTGCAGGGCGCGCGGACGATTCATCACGAGCGCGATTTTCGGCGGTGCGAAACCAAACTGCACCGCGTAGTAGATTTTCACGCTTTTGCCCTTTTCGCGCGGTATAGGATGCGCTTTTACCGCCTCTTCGATAGCTTCGTTTAGCCTTGCGGTTTGGATTTTTTGCGTGTAGTTTTTGTAAACTTCTAAAATCAGCGGGTAAATTTTATGCACTCTTTTGCCGCCAAGAGCCGAAACGCTGATGATCGGCGCGTAGGCGAGAAATTTAAATTTATCCCTGATCTCGCGGCTAAATTTATCAAAATCTTCCTCGCTTTTGTCCCATTTGTTTAGCACGATTATGACGCCCAGCTCAAATTTGGCCGCAAGGCCCGCGATACGCTCGT
>CAUQJU010000096.1:0-5509 GCA_963518005.1 uncultured Campylobacter sp. | reverse complement strand
GCGTCCCTTCTACGCAAAAAGTTTTAGTCGAGGGGCTGCGAAACGGCAAAATACAGCCACCTTTTGCGCTAGTGGCAAAAGAGCAGACGCAGGGTATCGGCAGCAGAAACAATACCTGGAGCGGGCTGGAGGGCAATCTATTTTTTTCATTTTGCATGAGCGAGACGGCGCTACCCGGCGATCTAAAAGGCGAGTCGGCGTCGATTTACTTTTCGGTGATAATGCGCGAAGTGCTCGCGGCTCGCGGCTCGAAAATCTGGCTAAAATGGCCGAACGACTTTTACGTCGACGACAAAAAAATCGGCGGAACTTTGACGACGAGAGTCGGCGAAATTTACGTTTGCGGCATGGGTATAAATCTAAAAAATGCGCCCGAGAATGCTGGAATTTTAGATATAGACGTAAGTCCTAGCGCTGCGGTCGGAGAGTTTTGTAAGCAGCTACAAACGGCTCCGTCTTGGGCGGAAGTTTTTAAAAAATTTGAGAGTGAATTTGAAAAATCAAGAGAATTTATCACGCACTTTGAGGGCGAAGAGGTGGCGCTCAAAGACGCCAAACTCCTACTAGACGGCTCTTTGGATATAGGGGGGCGAAGGGTTTTTTCTCTTAGGTAGATTTATAAATTTAAACAAACGATAGGCGTATGCGCCGCAAAAATCTTTTAGAAAATTTAAAGCGCAAACTAAACTTATACAAAGTAAGTTTTTTGTAAAATAAATCAAAACAAAATCTGGAAAAAAGTATGTGTGAAGTTATAACCATAGCAAATCAAAAAGGTGGCGTCGGAAAGACGACTACGGCGGTAAATTTAGCCGCATCCTTAGCCGTCGCCGAAAAAAAAGTTTTACTCATCGATATCGATCCGCAGGCGAACGCGACGACTGGAATGGGCTTTAGCAGAAACGACTACGAGTATAATATCTATCACGTTTTAACAGGTCGTAAAAAACTCTCGCAAATCGTGCTAAAAACCGAGATACCGACGCTTTTTCTAGCGCCTTCAAACATCGGTCTCGTGGGTATAGAGCAAGAACTAAGCGAGCAAAATAAAGACTATCAAAAAATCCTAAAAAGCAAGATCGAAGAGGTCGAAGGGCAGTATGATTTTATCATCATCGATAGCCCTCCGGCTCTAGGTAGCATCACCGTAAACGCGCTAAGTGCTAGCGATAGCGTGATCATCCCGATACAGTGCGAATTTTACGCGCTAGAGGGTTTGGCGCAGATATTAAATACCGTGAAAATAATCAAAAAAACGATTAATAAAAAACTAACGATAAAAGGCTTTTTGCCGACTATGTACAGCTCGCAAAATAACCTAGCAAAAGAGACCGTCGCAAATTTAAAGCAGCATTTTGAAGATAAGCTTTTTAAGAGTAAAGAGACCGACGACGGCTTTGTTATAGTGCCTAGAAACGTAAAGCTCGCCGAAAGTCCTAGCTTTGGTAAGCCGGTGATTTTATACGATATAAAATCACCCGGTTCGGTAGCGTATCAAAATTTAGCTTGCTGTATTTTAGGATAAAAGATGGCTAAAAAGGGAGGACTAGGGCGCGGACTAGAGGCAATTTTGGGCGATGTGGAGCTTGCGTACAAAGCTGAGTTAAACGAGGGCAACAGCGATATGGTAAAAGATATCGACTTGGACCTAATCGTCGAAAACCCATACCAGCCGCGTAAAAATTTCGACGAGACCGCGCTAAGAGAGCTTAGCGAAAGTATCAAAAGGCACGGACTTATACAGCCCATCATCGTCATAGAAAAAGACGGCGGATATATGCTGATCGCGGGCGAGAGGAGATTTCGCGCGACTAAGCTGCTTGGCGAAAGCAAGATAAAGGCCATAGTCGCCGACATCGAGAGTCAAAGCCTGCGCGAGCTAGCGCTCATAGAAAATATCCAAAGAGAAGATTTAAATCCGATCGAGCTTGCCAACTCCTACAAAGAGCTGATAGATGAGTATAAAATCACGCAGGACGGGCTCGCAAACATCATCCACAAAAGCAGAGTTCAGATAACAAATACTATGAGGCTTTTGAGCCTTAGCGCCGTGACGCAAGAGTATATAAAAGAAGGCAAACTAACGCAAGGGCATGCCAAAGTCATCGTAGGTCTTGAGCCAAACGACGAAAAAACGGCGGTCGATACTATCATCGGACAGCGCCTTAGCGTGCGCGAGACGGAAAATTTGGTAAAAAATTTAAAAAATAAATTACCGTCTAAAACTGTGCTTAAGCTAGATGAAAGATATCTAGAAAGACTTGCAAATTTAAAAGAGATTTTTTCTAAATTTGACGTACCGGTTAAGATAAAAGGCAAAAAAATCACTATCGAGTTTGATGATGTAGCTGATATCGATAGGCTAATAAACAAGATAAAATAAAATAATTGTTTAAATTTAGCTTGTTTTATCCTTTTTTTTTGTAAAATAAGCACGATTTTATTATGCTTAAGAAAATATTAAACTTTAAGGAGATTTGATGTTGGAGATTAATTTGCCGCTAGTCGTCCTAACGGCAGTTATTTTTCTAGGGCTTATCGCCGTTTTAAATTCCATCCTTTACAAGCCTCTACTTAAATTTATAGACGCTAGAAACGATGCGATAAAGAACGACGAAGAGAGCGCTAGTAAAAATACGAGCGATCTTGGCGTGTATGAAGCGCAGATAGAACAGCTCATAGCTGCCGCAAGAAGCGAAGCCGGCAAGATCAAGCAGGAGGCTATCAACGCCGCAAAAGAGGCGGCCGCTAAGATAGTCAGCGAAAAGCGCGGAGTTTTGGAGGCTGATTATGACGCATTTATCCAAAATTTAAACGCTCAAAAGAGCGATTTTAGAGCTGATTTACAGCAAAAACTGCCTGAACTTCAAGCTGCTTTAAAAGCAAAACTCGCAAGGATTTAATATGAAAAGCAAAATTTTACTTTTATTATGTCCTTTTGTCTTGATGGCGGACGGCGGATACGACATCGTACCCAGAACAATAAACTTTATCGTTTTTGCCGCAATTTTGTATTATTTCATAGCAAACCCTATCAAGAACGCCTACAAGGGAAGAATCGCCGGTATCGCGGCAAGACTTGATAATATCGAGCAAAAACTAAAAGACTCAAAGGCCAAAAAAGACGACGCTCTAAGGCGCGTAGAAGAGGCAAAAGCAAACGCAGCTAGCCTAGTAGAAACCGCTAGAAAAGAGGCTGTTTTAATCTCTGAGCGCATCAAGGAAGAGACTAGACAAGAGGTCGCAAATTTAGAAAAAAGTTTCCAGGATCAAAAAGAATTTGAAAAAAGACGCATGGTTAAGTCTGTCGTGGGTGAAATTTTAAACGAAATTTTTGCAAGCGACAGCGTCAAAATGGATCAAAGCGAGCTTATCAATATCATGCTTAAAAGGGTCGGCTGATGAAAGAACTTATCGCAAAAAAATACGTAAAAGCTCTAGTTAGCGACCTTAGCAAGGATGAGTTTAATAACTTTACCGCTAAGTTACAAGAGATCGCAAACGCATTCGCAAATGAAAAATTTCAAAACATCATCGTTTCGCCCAATTTAAAAAATAGCCAAAAAGCGGATTTTGTCCTATCTTTAGTCGGTGAGGCGGATCAGAAATTTGTAAATTTCATAAAACTGCTCGGCGAAAATAAAAGACTTGATATTTTGCCTAATATCGTTTCGGAGCTTTTAGCGCAAAAATCAAAAATGGACAATGTTTTTTACGGCAAAATTTACGGCGGTTCGCAGATTAGCCAGGCTCAAATTTCAGAGCTTGAAAGTAGCTTTTCTAAGAGATTTAACGCAAAAATTATTTTAGAGCCGGTAAAAAGCGATTACAACGGTATCAAGATAGAACTAGACGATTTGGGCGTGGAGGCTAGCTTTTCGGTAGATAGGCTAAAAGCCCAAATGAGCGAATACATATTAAAAGCAATATAAAGGAGAAAAAGCGTGAGTGCAAAAATAAAAGCAGATGAAATCAGCGCCATCATCAAGGAAAGGATTGAAAATTTCAGCCTTAATGTCGATGTAAACGAGACGGGTAAGGTTATATCCGTAGCTGACGGCGTTGCTAACGTTTACGGCTTAAAAAACGTTATGGCCGGTGAGATGGTCGAGTTTGAGAACGGCGAAAAAGGCATGGCTCTAAACCTAGAGGAAAGCAGCGTCGGTATCGTTATCTTGGGTAAAACGGACGGTATCAAAGAGGGCTCGAGCGTAAAACGCCTAGCTAAGCTTTTGCGCGTTCCTGTCGGCGATGCTTTGATAGGCCGCGTCGTAAATTCACTCGGCGAGCCGATAGACGCCAAAGGCCCGATCGAAGCTAGCGAGACTAGATTCGTCGAGGAAAAAGCAAAAGGTATCATGGCTAGAAAGAGCGTTCACGAACCGCTTCAAACGGGCATCAAGGCTATCGATGCGCTAGTACCGATCGGTCGCGGACAACGCGAGCTCATAATCGGCGACCGCCAAACTGGTAAAACTACCGTCGCGATAGATACTATCATCAACCAAAAAGGTCAAGACGTTATTTGTATCTACGTAGCGATCGGACAAAAACAATCAACAGTCGCTCAAGTCGTTAAAAAGCTTGAAGAGTACGGCGCTATGGAGTACACTATCGTGGTAAATGCCGGTGCTTCCGACGCTGCTGCACTTCAGTACCTAGCTCCTTATGCGGGCGTAACTATGGGTGAATATTTCAGAGACAACTCTCGTCACGCCCTAATCATCTATGACGATCTTTCAAAACACGCCGTCGCATACCGCGAAATGAGCTTGATTCTTCGCAGACCGCCGGGCCGCGAAGCTTATCCAGGCGACGTTTTCTACCTACACTCTCGCTTGCTAGAGCGCGCATCTAAGCTAAATGATAAGTTAGGTGCAGGTTCTCTAACGGCTCTTCCTATTATCGAGACTCAAGCTGGCGACGTTTCGGCGTATATTCCGACAAACGTTATTTCTATCACAGACGGCCAAATTTTCCTTGAGTCCGATCTATTTAACTCAGGTATCCGCCCTGCGATCAACGTCGGCCTTTCGGTTTCTCGCGTCGGCGGCGCAGCTCAGATAAAAGCGACCAAGCAAGTTTCGGGAACCTTGAGACTTGACCTTGCGCAATACCGCGAACTTCAGGCGTTTGCACAGTTTGCGAGCGACCTTGACGAGAGCTCGAGAAAACAGCTTGAGCGCGGTCAGAGGATGGTTGAGGTGCTAAAACAGCCTCCTTACAGCCCGCTCGCAGTTGAAAAGCAAGTCGTTATCATCTTCGCCGGTACAAAAGGCTATCTAGACGATATTCCGACCGTAGCCGTTACAAAATTTGAAGCTGAGCTTTATCCTTACATTGAGGCGAAGTATCCTGAAATTTTCGAGCAAATTCGAACCAAAAAAGCACTTGACAAAGAGATCGAGGAGCTTTTGCACAAGGCGCTAAAAGACTTTAAAGCGACGTTTGCCGCTAACTAAGGCTAGAATATGTCAAATTTAAAAGATATAAAACGAAAGATTAAGAG
>CAUQJU010000095.1:0-5510 GCA_963518005.1 uncultured Campylobacter sp. | reverse complement strand
AAAATATCCGCCATTATTTACCTTCGAGTTTCTTTCTTATTTTTTCCATTAAACGCTTATGTATCTGAGAGATGCGCCCCTCTGATATCTGCAAGATCTCGCTGATCTCTTTTAGACTCAGCTCCTCATAATAATAAAGCTGGACGATGAGCTGGTCACGCTCCTCGAACTCGTTTAAAATTTGAGTTATCTTTTCTATCAGATCTTCTCTCTCAACTCTCTCAAACGTATTTTCCTCGCTCATAAGCTCCATCTGATCGTCGATGCTAAGCACGCCGACGACGGCGCTTACGTTCCTAGCCTCTCTTATCTTTTCCACGCTTTCTTCAAGCATAGCGGCTAGATATTCATCCTCAGGCTCGCGCTCGAATTTATTAAAGTATTCGTTCACCAATGCATCAATATTTTTAACCAAAGTACGATCTGCGCGACTAACCACGTCAAGCCCGCGTAAAAAATCAAGCATAGCGCCGTAAACTCGTTTTTGCGCATATCCCCAAAACGAGTCGTTTCGCTCTTTGTCGTATTTACGAGACAGCCTAACCATCTCCTCAAGCCCGGCGCCCATTAGATCGCTAACGTCAATATGAGCCGGTAATCGCTCCTTTAATCTAAACGCCATAGCTCTAAGCGCCGGCGTATAAGCCAGTACGATATCGTCTTGTTCTTTTTTTATCGTTTGAGCGTAGGGATTAGGCTGCTTTTGCATTGCTTTCGTCGCCCCTACCCAAGGTCTGCTTTATTAGGACGCGTTCGCTGCCAAGCTGACCCAAAATAGTATCCATACGCTTTTCTCTAAGCCCGAGCTCCGAGACTAGATAATCGGAGCGCTTTTCGTATTCGTCCTTATCAAAAGGCTTTTTAAGCGTGATATCGACATAGTTTATGATAATTATATGGATCAAAAGATGGAAAAAAAGCGTGATAGCGAAAGTATACATAATCATCTCCAAAGGCTCGTTAAGCTTTAGCGCCGAGAAAACCACGCCGGCAAAAAATCCGCAAACCGTAAAAAACGCTATAAAATTTTCAGCTCTCAAAATCAAATCCTAAAATTTAAATTTGTTCCAGCAAACGCCTAGAAAACGCGCTAAAACTGCTTATCGTACCCGTATCAAGCACTTTTTGTTCCAATTTTTTAAGAAGCCTTGATGCTATCTGTTTCATCTGCTCGCTAGCAGGACCCGTCTCGTTATCGTCGGTAAAAAGCGTGCGGTATTTTATACTCCTAGATACGTCCTTATCCTCGCTGATATAGCCTAAAAATTCGAGCCTCGGAGCATCTTTGATATTTGCTTCCGCTACTTTTTTGATATGCTCGAAAATTCTAGCAGCCTCTTTTTCGTTTCTTACCATATTAAAAACCATTAAAAAATCATCTTTTTGCTTAGCCGTCATTTTAATCACGGCGTAAGCATCGGTTATAGCTGCGGGATCGGGCATCGTAACTACTATTATCTCATCGGCGGCTTCTAGGAAAAAGTCGTTATTTTTGCCGATACCGGCTCCCGTATCTATGATTACGAAGTCAAGCTCGTCCAGACTACGCGACTCGTCAAAAAACCGTTCGTATAAAAATTGATTGTTAAATTTAAGTATATCTGCGCCGTTTTCGCCAGGAATAAGCGTTAAATTCGGCTTTATCTCGATCAAAATATCTTTTAGGGAGCACTCGCCTTTTAATACGTGCAACAAATTTTTTCCTGCGCGCACGTTTAAGATAACGTCAAGGTTAGCCAGACCGATATCTGCGTCAAAAAGTGCGACCTTGTAGCCGCTTTTAGCTAGGACGTTGCCTAAATTTGCGCTTATCGTGCTTTTACCCACCCCGCCCTTTCCGCTCGTTACGGCTATAAATTTAGTATTTTTAGCCCTAGTTCTGGCGCTCACAATATCTTGTAGCTTTTGGGCTTGGTTATTCATTTTTTGTCCTTATTAAAGCCCTGCAATACGCAATCGACCAAAAATTCGCTCCTAGCGGCCATTATATCGTCTGGCACCTCTTGACCTAGGCACAAAAAGCTAACGGGCTTACCAGTTTCGTAAACTAGCGAAAATACGTTACCGAAAATCTTCGTTTCGTCAAATTTGGTAAAAATAAAAGTATCCACGTCAAGGAAGCTAAAGCTATTATAAACCTCTAGCAAATCCTCAACCTTAGATCCGGCCGAAAGTACCAAATTTACGTCTATTTCCGCATCGCTACGCTTTAAAAAAGTCTCTAGTCTAGCTAGCTTTTCCTTATCGTATTGCGAGCTGCCGGTGGTGTCTATCAAGATCACGTCGCAGTGATTTAGCTGCTTTAGCGCATTTTTAAAATCATCGGCCTCTATGACGTCAAGTATCGGCAGCTTCATCATTTTAGCGTATTGAAATAGCTGCTCGACCGCCCCGATACGATACGTATCAAGCGTTATTATGCCGGTTTTTGCCCGCTTGCCCTCGCCGTAGGCAAAACGCGCTGCAAGCTTTGCTAGCGTCGTAGTTTTGCCAACTCCGGTCGGTCCTACCAGCATCATTATCTTTTGTTTACCGTCAAATTCGTCGCTCCTACAAGGCAGCATCTTTCGTAGCAGCGAGCTAAAATACCTTTTTACCGCAGTCGGACTGGCCTTCATCTGAGGCGGGACGTTTTCTACGGTTATTTTCATTATCTGCTCTAGATGCTCGTCCTTCATCCCGCTATTTTTAGCTTCTTTATAAATCTCGGCAAACTCAGGCGGTATGGCGATATGGTTTCTAGCCGCGGTTTTCTCCTCCCAAAACATATTTGCGATCAAATTTATCTTTTCGCTTAGCGCGCTTACTTGCTTAGAGACTTCGTCTATTTTTTTATCGTAGTTTTGCTCTTGGCGCGCGGGCGGCGAGTCTAGGTTTGCGATTTGGCTTATTTCTTTGGCCGCTCTTGATATATTTAGTAGTATATCTTCGCCGTTTTGAGGAGCGTCGCTAGGCTCTATCTTGGCGGGCTGGATACTAGCAGGTTTAGCCACAGGCGGAGTTTGCGACAAAAAAAACTCTTCGCCGGAGGCTACTTTTTGCGCTTTTTTGGGCGGTTTTTGCGCATCCAAAAACTCCTCGTAGGCCTTTAAATTTTGTTTTTGAGACTGGCGTTTTTTAGGTTCTGCCGCAGGGTCTTCTTCGACGCTTACTAAAATTTCGTAAAGCGGCTTTTTATTTATCGTCTTTGGCTGAATTTGCTTTGTGGTTACCAAAATCGCCCTTTCGCCGCACTCGTCTTGCGCCTTTTTGAGAGCCTCCATACTGCTCTCGCCAGTAAACGTGTAAAATTTCGTCGCCAATTTCTCTCCTTCGTCCCAGTTACGTTTTATCGTCCGAGCCGCCTTTTTCGGACTAATTTCATCTTAGCTTTCGCGGCTTTACTTTACGATTATTAGCTTTCTTAAATTTACCCGCAAAACCGAATTTAACCTATAATTCGCTAAACCTCAAAACCCTAAATTTTAACGCCTACGCGCAAGCAGTTTTCGTTCCGAGGTTTCGCCTGTTTTCACGCTTTGCAGCTAAACTTAACTTAGCTCGTATTTGACGTCGCCGCTATTTTGCCGATAAAAAATTTAAACGAAAATTCGCCGATTTATTTTTGTCGCTAAAAACGGCGGCCAAATCTCGCTTAGTTTATAAATTCGCTCAAAACAGGGCCCGCAAACGCAAAGATTAAAATCCCGAATTTAGCAAATTCTAATCCCGCAAGCATAAACGCTCTTCATCGTCCCAAGCGGCAAAATCACGCTAGCTCTGCTTTGCGCGCCGGGATGAGGCAGCGTTAACCGCGCATCGTTTCTGCTTCTTCCGCTAAAATACAAAATGTCTATATCAAGCGTCCTGGGCGCGTTTTTAAAGCTTCGCACGCGTCCGAAACGCTTCTCTAAATTTGCCGTTATTTTTAAAATTTGCCTCGCAGCAAGGCTCGTTTGCACAAGCATTACGGCGTTTGTGAAATCAGCCTGCTCCTTAAACCCAAACGCCTCGTTGATAAGCATAGCCGAGTTTTCCACGACGTGAAACCTGCTGTCGCGGCTAAGTTTAAAATGCAGCCGATTAAAGCGCTTTTTCACGTCGCCGATATTGCCTCCGAGCCCCAAAATAACGCTATTTTTAAAGCCCGGTCTAAAATCAAAAACCTTCGGGAAAAAGAGGCATTTATCAAACCGTCTCGCCCCCGCTACCCTCATAGAATTTCAGCCCCGTTTTCGCGCACGACCACGACGTCTTCGATGCGCACGCCAAACTCGCCGGGCAGATAGATCCCCGGCTCCACGCTAAAGACCATCCCCTCTTTTAGCACGACCTCTCCGCGCTTTGAGATGAATGGAAGCTCGTGAATATCGACTCCTACGCCGTGTCCGGTGCTGTGAAAAAACGCCTCGCCATAACCCTTAGCGGCGATAAAATCCCTAGCCGCCGCATCTATCTCGCGCGCCTTTTTGCCAGGCATAACCGCCGCTATAGCAAGAGCTTGCGCCTCTTTTACGATTTCGTAAATTTCTTGGCGTTTGGCGTTTTTAAAATTTTGCTCCTTGCTGAAGTTAAAATTTTCGTCAAAGTACGCTGTACGCGTCCTATCCGAGCAGTAGCGGTTAAATTTAACCCCAGCATCCAGCAGGAGCAAATCGCCCTGCCGCAAACGCTTTTTACCGGGCAATGCGTGCGCTTTTGCAGCGTTTTCGTTGATAGCGACGATAGGCGAAAAGCTAAGCGCGAGCTCACCCTTTTTCTTAAAAATGAGCTCGGCGTTAAAAAACAGCTCCTCTTCGCTCATCCCTTCGCCGTTAGCGCGCACGAACGCGGCAAATTCGTCAAATCTTTCCGCGCCTAATTGCGCCGCGCGTTTTAAAATTTTTATCTCGTCTTCTGATTTTACTATGCGCGAAATTTGCGAGAAATTCGCCCGCGCCTTAAATCTTATCCCAAGCCCTTTGCTTAGAGCTTCCCACTCGCCCGCGCTAAAATCATGCGGGTTATAGCCAAGCTCACGAGCGCCCGCCTTTCGCAAAAACAGCCGTGCGTCTTTTATCAAATTTCGCTCGACCTCGATAACCTCGGTGTCTTTGCAAAGCTCGCGCGCTTCGATGCTATAACGCGCATCGGTGAGGAAAAATTTGCGTCCCGCGAGACTTAAAAATATCGCGTTGTCGCAGCTATATCCACACTCGTGAAATACGGCGTTTTCGTCCTTTAGGATAAAATTTTTCAAATCTTGCCTCGTTTTACTCCGCTTTTTCGCCCGCTCTTGCGGCTTTCATAGCTTTTATCTGCTCGAAAATTTGCAGCATCGCAATCATGGCTAGGTGATAGCCCACAGGCCCAAAGCCCACGATTTGCCCCGCAGTTACTGGCGCTATGAGGCTTTTTTGGCGGAATTCTTCGCGGCGATGGATGTTGCTGATATGCACCTCGATGACCGGAAGGCCGACGGCTGCGATAGCGTCGTGGATCGCTATAGATGTGTGCGTGTAGGCGGCAGGGTTTATGATGATGCCGTCAAA
>CAUQJU010000094.1:0-5547 GCA_963518005.1 uncultured Campylobacter sp. | reverse complement strand
CCCCATCTGCTCGTCAAATATCGCCTGCGCCGCCGCGTCAAATTGTTTTGCTTGCGCTGAAGCTGCCGCTAGCGCACCTAGTTTTAGAAAATCTCGTCTTTTCATGATTCTGCGTTAAATTTAAATTTGGCGGTTGATTTGGTTTAAATTTAGCGGAATTTACGTGGTTGAGTTTTGCATGGTTTGCCTTTTAACGTATTACGCGACCTCGCGTCTTAGCGGTGATTTTACGAAATTTAGGCTTAATTCTCGTTTGAAAGGCTGCTTTAAAAATAGCGTAAATTTAGGCCAAATTTGATAATATCTCATCAAAATTTAAAGGAAGCAGATGTCAAATTTGAAAGCCGACTTTGAGATAAAGCCTAGCGCCGAGTATAAAGCCATGACGCGCGAGGTGGGCAAGATAGTCTATAAGGGCGATAAATTTATGCGAAACATACGTATATGCGACTTTACGGCGTCGGCTCTTGGCATGTTTTTTATCACGCTTTTGTGCGTCAAATTTTACTTCAGGGAGCTTAGCGACTTGCTTAGGGATTACGGTTTTAGCGGCGTGGAAAATCTAGCCTACCTATCGTGGATGGCCGCGTTTTTTACTCTACTTTACGCTACTGGGCTGCGGCCTTGGCTGCTTACTCGCGCGCTGATAAATAAAGCAAACTACGGCGAATTCGGACCAAAAAGCGTGATCTTAGAGGATGAGTTTTTCGTGCAAAAAAGCAAATTCGGCGAGGGCAGATATTTTTATAACGCCATCAGCGACGCCCGCTATATCGGTGATTTCATCGTCGTTATCATCGCAAACTCCATGTTTTACGCCGTGCCGCGCGAGGCTTTTTTAGACGGCGGGGCGGAGTTTTTAAGCGAGATAAAAAAGCGCGCGAAGCTAGACGCGCAAAATCAAATTTAGGATTTAAAATGAGCGAATTTGATGAGTTAAATTTACACGAGCCGTTTCTAAAAGGGCTACGCAATCTAATAAACGGCAACCAAGCTAAGCCTGAGGATTTGGTAGAAATTTCGCACGAAATTTTTGATTTTGAAGCAATGGCGACCGTGACGTGGGAGTTTTACGGCAAGCGCGAGGAGAGCAAGATAGCAGGCGGCGCAAAGGAGCAGATACACTTCGGAGGCGACGTTCGCGGCTACGAAAATCACGCCAGAGAGTGCTTGCTGCAGGCCAGAGATAGCGCGGATCTGCGTGAAATTTTACTCGCCGAACTACGCCAAGACGCAAAAGAAGCCGTCGCAAAATCAGGCGGCGCGGTTAGGTATTACGATTTTAAGCCATTTAGCATGAGCGAACGCTGCGACAACTGCGGCGGCGACGGGCAGACGCGCTGCGGCGAGTGCGGCGGACGAGGTAAAAAAACCTGCTCCAGCTGCGGCGGACGCGGACGACAAAGCTGCTCTACGTGCGGAGGCAGCGGCGGCGTAAATCGCCCTCACACGCAGTATAACTCGGACGGCAGCACCTACGTGACGTATCGCTACGAGAGCTGTTCATCATGCGGAGGTAGCGGCTCAAATACCTGCTACGGCTGCTCGGGATCTGGAGCCGTGAGGTGCGGCGGATGCGGCGGGTCGGGCTACGTGCAGTGCGCCCGGTGTAGCGGACACGGGTACTTTACCACCGTAGCAAACATCGGCGCCTACGCCAAACCTAGCGTAAATTTACGCATAAAATCGCGCGCCTACGCCGACGAGCTTTTGGACTTTTTATGCGCTCGCAGCTGTAAATTTCTCTCGCAGACGATACCTTTTTATCAAGACGAAGAAAGCGGCGACGAGAGCTCGCACCTGTTTTCTTACGTGGGTTCTAGCGCGATAACGCGGCTAAATTTTATACTGCTGGGCAAGGAGTACGAGGCGGTGGGCTTTAGTAACCCGCCCTACGCCTTTATCCGCCCGCCCTTTTTCGACGATCTTTTCGCGGACGAGATAATGATGCTAGAAAAGATTGACGCCGACGGCAAGATAACTAGGCGCGAGGCGTTTAAATTTTTTACGCGCTACTGCTCGCGGCCCGCTCTAGACTCCGCGCTAAAGCGTATCGCTAAGACGGATGGCGCGCAAAACGAGGCCGCAAACGCCGTGATAGAGGCCTGCGACGGCTACGTCTCAAGGGGCGCGGCAAGCAAACTGGGCGAAACGATGAAAAAATGCCTAAACAAAATCTCCCCCGTTTATTCGCCTGCGGTTTGGTTTGGGCTGGGCTCTGTGTTTTGGCTGCTTGCGCTGGTTTTTACGGCGGGATTTTTGGGCGAAAATTTAGCCGAGCGCTACATCATGGCGCCTATTTATACGCTTATATTTTTGGCTATTTGCGCGGGCACGGCTTGGTGCGTCTTAGCGCCTCTTAGCGCGCTGGTTACGCTGATTCGCCGCAGCTGTGTGCCTAAAGAGTACCGCCAAAGCATGCGAAACAAAGAGGCTTTTTCGCTGTTTTTTAAAATTTTAGCAGGCTTTGGAGTAGTCGGCGCAATATACGGCGCGATATCGAGCTTTGGTTATGCTCCGACTCTTATGCAGCTTGACGAGCGCTTTGAGGCGTCACGCAGCCTGGAGACCAAATTTCGCGAGATAACGGCTAAATTTGACGGCTCAAATGAGACGGCGCGAGAAGCAAACTCGACCGCCGAGGCCAAAACCGCGCCGCATATCACGCAAAAAGAGAAAATTTTATACGTGCAAAAGGCTATCGGCGTCAAGGCCGACGGCATCATGGGCGCGCGCACGCTCAAAAAGGCGCAGGAGTTTTTGGACGCAAATTTGACGAACGCGGATGAAATTTACGAAGCGATAAAAGCAAAAGAAGCAAGCCGCGCAAAGTGATTGATTATAACTCATTTTAGGAGTATGAAATGCCGAAAATCAACTGGGACGGAAGGTCTGCGGGCAACGGCGCTTGGGTATACGAGGGCAACAAAATAAAACCCAAATACGGCGCAACCACGCACAATACGTTTGAATTTGACGGCGGCGTGCTAAAGCCCAAAACCGGAGCCAACTCCTCTAACACCTTTGAGTTTGACGGCAAAAAAATAAAACCCAAATACGGCGCAAACTCAAGCAACACTTGGGTAATACAAAGTAGCGTCGTCAAGCCCGATTTTGGTTCAAACTCTAGCAACACTTACGACATAAACAAAGCTCCCATCGCCGTCATAATAGGGCAAATCTACCTAAAACTGTGGTAGCGCGAGGTAAATTTGACGAGTACGTGAAATACGCCCAAATCGCATTCGCCCTTTTTTGGCACGCGGCGCGGTAAATTTGACTCGGATTAAATTTAGCGCTCAATTTTAGCAACCGCCGCAAGCTAAATTTTAAAATAGATCCGCGTTTTTGTCGCTATTGTAGACATACTCCATCGTCCGAGCGATACGCTGGGCTTCGTCCCGTCCGTGCATATCGGCGATAAAGCCTAGAGCCGCGTCGATACCCGCGCTCACGCCCGAACTAGTGTAAAATTTCCCGCTAACGCACCACCTAGCAGCACGCACCCAGCGCACGCTAGGAGCCTCCGAGGTCGCCCACTGCCATGATAGTTTATTACTCGTAGCTTCTATGTCGTCCAAAAGCCCGGTTTTAGCTAGCAAAACCGAGCCAGTGCATACCGCGATCACGTACTCGTGCCTGCGCGCTAGCTCGCCTATAGTCGCGATAAACTCGGCCTCATGCGCAAGCTCCCTAGCTGCAAAACCGCCCGGCACTAGCAAGACGTCAAATTTTGCTATCTCGCTTAGCTTTCGCGTCCAAATTTTAGCATTCGTACTACTGCCCACGGGTCCGCCAGTAGCCGAGAAATACTCTATCTCGTAGCATTTTCGCCCGTCATCCAACGCCCGAGATAGCGCCTCGGCGGGTCCTAGCGCGTCCATCGTAGTAAATCCCTCAAACAGCAAAACATTCACCGCCCTCATCGCGATCCTTTGTCAAATTTAGTTTCAAATTTAGCCCAAATTTGATTACGAGCGGCTAAAATTTAATGAGACTTTTCGTATTTGCGAGGTAAAATTACAAAATCATTTTAAATCAAATTTTTAAGGGAAGACGATGCTAAGCGACAGAGAAATAGAGGCGAGCGCAAAGCCGCAAAATATCGTAAAAATCGGTGCAAAACTGGGACTAGGCGAAGAGACGCTAGACACCTTCGGCAAGCTAAAAGCCAAGATTGGGCCCCGACTAGGCAGCGCACACGGCGCAAACCTCATCCTAGTTACCGCGACCAACCCGACGCCCTACGGCGAGGGCAAAACGACCGTAACCGTCGGGCTATCAGACGGCTTAGCGCGTATCGGCAAACGCGTGTGCGCCGCGCTTCGAGAGCCAAGCCTTGGGCCGGTTTTCGGTATAAAGGGCGGAGCGACGGGCGGTGGCTACTCGCAGGTGACGCCGAGCGAGGATATCAACCTGCACTTTAACGGCGACTTTCACGCTATCACCTCGGCAAACAACCTCATCGCTGCGATGCTAGATAACCATATCCACCACGGCAACGCCCTAAATATCGACCCTGCGCGCGTCGTTTTCAAACGCTGCATGGACATGAACGACCGCTCGCTAAGAGAGATAGAAATCGGCCTTGAAAAGAGCAATAAATTTACCCGCAAGGACGGATTCGTCATCACTGCCGCTAGCGAAATAATGGCGATCCTATGCCTCGCGACCGACCTAAAAAATCTAAAAGAGCGCGTCGAAAATATCGTAGTCGCCTACGATAAAGAGGGCGGCCTCGTGCGCGCAAAATCCCTAAACTGCGCCGATGCCGTCTGCGTACTGCTAAAAGAGGCGATAAAACCAAACCTCGTGCAAACGCTTGAGGGCACGCCAGTACTCATCCACGGCGGACCGTTCGCAAATATCGCGCACGGCTGCAACAGCGTGATCGCGACCAAAACTGCGCTAAATTTAGCCGACTACGTCGTGACCGAGGCGGGTTTTGGCGCTGAGCTAGGAGCGCAAAAGTTCCTCGATATCAAGTGCCGCACCGCAAATCTCGCGCCAAAATGCGTCGTGCTAGTAAGCACTATCCGCTCACTAAAATACAACGGCGGATGCGATAAAGACGGCATCTCGCAGCCAAATTTAGACGCGCTAAAGCTAGGCGGCGAAAACCTAAAAGCCCACATAGAAAATCTAAAAAACTTCAATCAAAACGTCATAGTCGCGCTAAATAAATTCGCGACCGATACGGACGACGAGATCGCCCATGTCCGCGCTCTTTGCGAGGAGTCGGGGGCTGAGTTTAGCGTGTGCGAGGGCTTTTTAAAAGGAAGCGCCGGCACGGAAGATCTAGCCAAAAAAGTCGCGCAAATCTGCGAAAAACCGGCTCGCGAGATAAACTTCACGTATGAGCCCGCCGACCCCGTCAAAGCCAAGATCGAAAAGATCGCGACTAAAATTTACGGCGCCAAAGACGTCGTCTTTAGCCCGCGCGCGCAGGAGGATCTGGCCGAGATTTCGCGTCTAGGCTTTGACGGCTTGCCAGTTTGCGTCGCAAAAACGCAGTATAGCTTTAGCTCGGACGCCAAGCTGCTAGGA
>CAUQJU010000093.1:0-5547 GCA_963518005.1 uncultured Campylobacter sp. | reverse complement strand
ATGTAGGGGTAGCGCGTGTATTTGGATTCAAAGATCACTTTGATGTTTTCTTCGTAGCTTTTTTGCTTATTTATGCATACCATATCGCGGCGCGGAGTCATGATCTCTTTTGCCACCGTGTCGGAGAAATCGACCGCATTTTTGATGATCTCGGTCTCAAAGCTGTCTAAAACGCCGCCCTTTAGGCTCTCGCCCACGATGATTTTTATCTCCTCTTCGGAGTGGGCTAGCTCGCTCTCTTTGGCTGGTTTGATGCCCAAAATTTTAAGCGAAACGCCGGCTAAGAAATCAAAAGTCTTGATAAGCGGCGAGAAAACCACCCAAAATACGTGTAGTGGACGCGCGATGGCAAGGACTGCTTTTTCGGATTTTGCGATGGCGACGGACTTTGGCACCAGCTCGCCTAACACCACGTGCATGAGCGTGATCAGCGTAAACGCGATCGCAAACGAGACGGTGTGGACTAAGATATCGTTTAGATTAAAATATGTTTTTAGCGGCTCCTCGATCAGTCTAGCAACCGCAGGCTCGCCGATCCAGCCAAGAGCTAGCGAGCTTAGCGTGATGCCTAGCTGCGTGGCGGAGAGGTAGGTATCGAGGTTGTTTGACATATCAAGCGCGATTTTGGCGTTTGGCACTTTGTCCTTGACGAGCTCTTCTAGGCGGGTCTTGCGGACTTTGACGATGGAAAATTCTGATAAGACGAAAAAAGCGTTTAGAAATACGAAGAAAAACGCGAGAGCGATCATAAAAAGCGAGTCGGCGCTACTGGGGTGCAATTAAAATCCTTAAAAAATTAAAATGAAATGCGGCGATTATAGCAGAAAATCGGGAATTTTAAACTGAAAGCGCATTTTTACCGCCGCCGGAGCGAGCGAAAACCGCGGATGCTATTTTGCCGCGTTTTGGCGCTTTTAGCGGCGTGCGCGCCCTGCTCGCCGTTTAAATTTGAGCGCAAATTTGACCTCCGCGCTAAACTTGTAATACAAATATTGCTTATTTTATCCGCTTTTTTGCAGTAAATTTGTGCACCAATCCCCGACTAGACCCGCACCGCAAAAATGCGAGCCAAATTTGAAATAGTTTAAATTTGTGCCGCTTGCGTCATTGGGCTTAAGTTTTTAAATTTGACGGGAGAGTTAAATTTGGATTAGTTTTAAGACTTTGACAGCAGTGCCGAATTTAAACCCTAAAAGCAAATCGGCTCGCCGCGAATTTTAAAATTTGAGCCAAGATCTGGCGGCTTAGATACGGCGATTTTAGCGCTTGCGGCATCAAATTTGACCGCAAATTTAAATTTGAAGCTAAATTTGAGCTCAAATTTGACTTGCGAGCTAGCCGTTTTGCCAGATCGCAAGCCCGAACCGCGGCGGCGAATTTGAACGTAAAATCCGTACGCAAAACCGCTAGAACTGCGGTTTGTCGCCGTTTACCTTCGCACCGTTTACGAAGTCGGTCGCGATTTTTAGCAGGACTTTTTATCCCTTTTTGAGACGCAAAGCCTCAAACCCATCGTAGTCGGCGTTTTCGTTACCACGCTCATGTAAAGCTGCGCCGCAAGCCCAAGATAAATAGCATAAATATCGCTCGCGTCCCGCCCGCTCCTTTGTAAATTTAGCTTTAATATATAGCGCGAGGGGATTAAATTTAGCTTGATTTTGCGCAGATTTCGGCGTTTTTAGGAAAAGAGCCTCGCAACCCGATATCGCGGCAAAAACCGATCGCCCTCAAATAGCGCCTGCGGCCGGATCGCGACCGCTACCGCAAAAACCAGCGCTAGTATCGCCCTGTCGTCCGGGTCGCGACCCGTAAATTTCAGCTCAAAAACGATCAAGCCGAGATCGCAATCCAAGAAAAGCAAATCGGTCGCCGTTTTTTATCTTTTCTCTCTTTTATATGGGCCAAATTTGGTGCGCGGGCAACGGCGGCGAGCGGATTAAATTTAACAAAACTATACCGACATAACGGCCGTTTTACAATCTTTGAGGCACTAGCGGCAAATCGCGCGAAGAAAATGAAACAAGAGTTAAATTTACGCGGGTCGCGGGCGTCCTAGTCGCCAAATTTGACGCCGTAAAAAAGAAGCAAAAAAGACGGCGTAAATTTTATAAATTCGGCATTGCAAATTTGCAAGCAATAGAAGCAGCACAAACCAGTCGTCAACGCCCACCGCACCTGAAGTAAGCTCACACTCAAACCCAGAGCGCGTCAAACGCCGCCCATAAAAAAGCAAAATTTAAAAAACGGCGAATTTTAGCCGTCTCGCGCAAGAATAAATCCGAATAAAATAGCCAAAATCGGCGCCGCAAGATTGACGCCGCGAGTAAAATTTATGCGACAAAATTTGCACAAATCCGCAAAAAGGCGAGCGAATTTGTGCGAGCTAAGTTAGATCATTTTACTTTTTTGCCGTTTTTGTAGCTGGCGAAAATTTCGGTCGTGCCGTCCTTTTTAAACGCGATCACGTCGTAGTCTTCGACGATGCCGCCCTGCTCCATACCCGGACTTCCCAGCGGCATGCCAGGCACCGAGATACCCACGACGTCAGAGGGTTTAGCGGCCAAAAGCGCTTTTATCTCCTGCGCCGGTACGTGCCCCTCGATAGCGTAGCCGCCGACTATGCCGGTATGACAGCTGTACAGTTCCGCCGGCACTCCGTATTTATTTTTTGTTTCGATTATCTCGTTTGTTTTATGCTCGGTTATCTCAAAGCCGTTTTGCTTCATTACCTCGCCCCATTTGCCGCAGCAACCGCACTCAGGACTTTTATAAACCTCGATCGTCTCGCCTAGTGCGGCAGCCGCGATCGCAGAAAATAGCGCAAAGCCCAAAAAGATCTTTTTCATCCTTATCCTTTTATAAAAATTTCGGCGCATTTTAGCGTAATGTATATAAACGGCAAATCAAGTTTTCAAAAACCAAATATAAATGATTTCTCCCTAAACTTTAGCTCGGCTTTGAAATTTGGCCTAAAGCGGCCCTTGTCGCGTCGGCGGATAAAATCGCCTAAACGGCAAGCCCAGTGCATCGCTAGCGCAAAGCGTATCGTCATTTTAGGTGCTGTAAACTGCGCCGCCAAGCGTAAAAACGACGGGCGCCGGTCTAACCGCGACGTAAGGCTAAAGCGATTTTATGCAGATATTATTTTAAAAGCCGCCGCTTGGCTTGGATTTTACGCAAAATCAAGCTAAATTTAACCATCGCCGTTGTATCATTAAAAATAAATTTGCAAAGGAGCAAAAATGGCACGGCTAGTTTTTATTTTGTTAATTCTAGGTTTAATCACGTGGTTTTATATGGGCGGAACGAATAAAACCGTGGCCGACTACAAGGGCATGAGTAGCGAGCAGCTAGAAACGCTGTGTCTAGAGAAAAAGGACAAAACTGCGTGCCAAAAATACGCGATAGACTTCGTAAATGGCGCCAAAGCAAACGGCGGTAAGCCGCAGTTTTAGGCATTCTTGGCGCGGATCTACTTGGTAAATTTGCCTAATTAAAGCTCAGGTTTTAAATTAATATCCGCAAGTCGAATTTAGCGTCAAATGCAGCCCTAAATTTAGACGCTTAAATTCGGCGCATATCGGCGTATATTTTAACCGCTTAGATAACAAAAAGCCTGATTGCAAAATCAGGCTTTATTTTTAAACTTTTACTTCATCGTACAAGCCACTTCATTTCCTAAATCGCAAGCCTTAGTATAAAATTTCTTAGCATTAGCCATATCGCCTTTTTTTCATAGCTAAACCCGACCAGCATGCAACCGTCGGCATTTTTTAAATTACAAGCTTTTTCATGAAATTCGGATCTTTTAGGGTGATTCTCATCCATTGAAAAATAAGCGTCAGATACTTTCAAACAAGCCTGCGCATCGCCGCCGTCGCATTTTTTGATATTATCCTCCAGTTCCCCGGCACTCAAATTTAAAGAGCATAGCCCGACAACGACCATAACTAAAACGATTTTTTTCATTGTTTTTGCTTTTAGTTTAGATTGGTTAGTCATTATATCTTTATTTGCACTGTTTTACAAGCATCGTTTTGATAATAAATGCAAGATTTTGGATAAATTTATGCCAAACCTAGAAGCAGCGGCTTTTACCGGACAAAGGCGCTAATCATATCGCAAAATCAAAACTAAAAGCATAAAATTTTGCGCCGCCGATAAAGATTTAGGCTGCGATTTTTGATTTGAAAGTATAGAAAGGCAAAGCCCGTTTCGCTAAATTTTAGAAGCAAAACAGCAAAAATCGGAATAAATTAAAGATACTATCTTTATTTACGGCTTGCCGACGACGAGTTTTGCGCGTTTTTGCCGCTACAGGCGTTAGGATAAAAATGCGGCGCTATAAATTTACCTCCGCTTGCGCCGCTAGCACCGAAATTTAGAAACGCATTAACGCAAACTCGTCTGCGCCCTTAAAAATCCTGTTTTAGGCACCGTTAGATTTTTGCGCAAACTAGTCCAAAAATAAAAGCAAAAGCCCGCGGCGCGAGTAAATTTAAAAGCATTAGTTTAATGCGTCAAATCCAAAGAGTAACAAATCTGCGGCGCCAAGCCCCTTCGCCTACCCGCAAAAACCGCCGTATAAAACCGCGCATGGGGGACTAAAACAAAGCCTTTTAGCGCAAAACAGGCAAGCTCTCTAAAAGGCTCGTCGCATTATTTAAGACTGGATAAAGCTAACTGCGATATTAAAATTTGACGTAACTCCCCAAAAGCTCGTCGCCGCAGTCGTTCTCAAAATCCGGCAAAAAACGCGCTAGCAGGCGCAAACGGCGATATTAAATTTAACGAGCCAAACCGCGCAAGAGCAAGCGCGCTAGGCTAGTAGATAAAAAGCCTTTCTTTATTTGCCTCGCCGACCTTATCCGTTTTGACCCACGCTACGACGTAGATAATAAACGACGCCACGATAAAAAGAAAACTAAATATAAACAAATACCCGCTTGCTTGCATCAGTTCCCCGATAAAAAACACGAAAATATACGCCTTAAAAAGCCCGTTTCTAGTTAGCCTAGCAAGCTCGAAAAAAACCTTCGCCCAAACTACCGCCACGTAAACTAGCAAAAGCGCCGCGATAACGGCGACGAGTCTAGCCAGCGGATGACCAGTTTGTGCCAAATAAAACGCCAACGCCTGCGTGACCTGAGCGACGAACATCGCTATCATAGCCTTGCCGTAGTTCACGTGTAGATCATCGCTACCCGCAAGCCGCGCGATACCGCCTAGCGCCGCATAGGTTAGCAGCGCGCCTACGAGGACCGCTAGAGCGACGGCGATTTGTAGCTTTAGCCCCGCGTAGTCTGCGATAAAAAACGCGTAAAGCTTGATAACGGCAGGCGCAACGCCGGAAGCAATGCCCGCCGTCCTAGCCCGCCCAAACGCCGCGCTTTCTTTTGGCGCCGCCTTCGTCTCCTCGCTTCTGGCGTCTTTCGTGGCTCGCCGCTCGCCCTCGTCCGTCACCACAAATACGTCGCAGGCAAACTCCTCGTCGGCTCGAAACGCCACGCGCTCTCCTCCGCCCGGCCGCCCAGCGCGCACCTCTTC
>CAUQJU010000092.1:0-5559 GCA_963518005.1 uncultured Campylobacter sp. | reverse complement strand
ATAGGAGTTTTAAAGAAGATATCCTAAAAAAACTAGAAGACGCTAAAATTCGCCTCGTAGACTTAGAGCAGCGATATAACGCGCTAAAAGACCAATCCGAGCGCACCATCGTAAAATCTCCGGTAGAAGGTAGCGTCGTAGAACTAGCATTTCATACTATCGGCGGAGTTATAAGGCCGGGCGAGAGGATCATGAGCATAGTGCCAGACGATACCGACTACGTCGTAGAAGCTAAGCTAAACGTAGTAGATATCGACACCGTGCATGTAGGACAGCTTGCCGACATTAGATTTAGCGCGTTTCAGCATAAACCGAGCTTCGTTATGGAAGGCAAAGTTACTTATGTATCGGCAGATAGCGTTCAGGATAACGCCGGACACTCTTATTACGATATAAAAGCCGAGCTTACGCCGGAGGGTATGAAAGAATTTGATAGAAACGAGTTTTTTATCGTGCCCGGTATGCCTGTAGAGGTGATGATAAAGACCGGCGACAGAACGATGCTGGAGTATATCTTAAAACCATTCATAGATATGTTTAAAAGGGCGTTTAATGAAGACTAAAATTTTACTTTCCGCCTTGTTGGCTTCAAATTTTGCTTTCGCGCAAAGCGTCAGCCTCTCTGAAGCCTACGAGATGGCGTTAGAAAATAATAACGAAGTAAAGATGAATATGTATAACAACATAGCCTCCCAGGAGAGACTCTCTCAGGCTACGGCTATGTTTTTGCCTACCATTAACGCTGAGGCGTCTTATATCGGCGAAAAATACGATAGGATGGATAGACGCAGAGTATCTAAAATAAACGAAAGCTATAAAAAAGTAGGCGTTAGCCTTAGCCAAAGCGTTTTTAGACCCGCTATCTGGTATCAAAGAAACCAAGAGGAAATCAGAGTAAGCGGCAACGAACTCGTCTATGAAAACGCTAAGCAAGAGCTAGCCAAAAAGGTCGTAGAGGCGTATTTTAACTATACTTTCGCCTCTGAGACGCTAGCTCTAGCGCAAAGCTACGAGGAGGCCAATCGCGCTAAATTTAATCAGATGCAAAAGTCTTTGGAATTCGGTCTGGTAAATAAAATGGATATGCTAGAATCCAAAGTAAGACTAGACGAGGCGATGCTAGGCGTAAACAAAGCCAAGCTAAATATCGAAGTGGCAAAACTGGAGCTAACGAAACTAGTCGGGCAAGAGGTCGAGGTCAAAGATAGCTTTAAAAATATCGACACTGAGTTTTTTAAAAGCATAAATTTAGCCCAGTTTGGCGACGTGGCTAGAAATTTCAAATACAAAGACAGCGTGCTTGCAGTAGAAATTTCCGAACAAGAGTATAAAAAACGAAAAAGCGAGCATCTACCGACGCTTGATTTTAGTATCAGCTACTCAAATTTATATTACGACGACAACGACTATTCGGGCGATAGGCGCAGGAAGCTAGATACTATGCTTAGATTTACTTTGCCTTTATATACAGGCGGGTCTACCAGCTCGCGGGTCGAGGAGGGTAAGCTGTTAAATTTAGCTAGCATCGAGCAGCAAAAAGATATAAAAAAAGAGATAGAAATCAGCCAAAAAAAAGCAATCAACAACTATCTTAACTATATCGACGAGTGCGAGCTAATGCATAGGTCGCTACAAAATGCCGAACTTTACGAAAAATCGATAGAAAGAGGCTATGAAGAGGGTCTAAAAGACGCCGTAAATTTATTCGACGCACGCGCTAGAGTGTTTAAAACCAGAAACGAAGCGTTAACGGCGGCTTATAATCTCGTGCTTTCCTATCTGGAGATACAGTGGCTAAATTCGAACATTTCAGTCGAAATGATGAGAGACCTTCAAAGAGCGTTTAAGTAAAATTTGTTTTTATTTTTGCGTTTTAAACCGTTTTTATGATATAATTAGCGACAGTATTTTGTAAAGATACCCAAAAACTCAAGAAAAACATTAAAAAGGAGTCCTTAATGGCAGTAACACAAGCGCAAGTCGCGCAACTTTACGTAGCGTTATTTAACCGCGCTCCCGAGGGAGACGGCTTTAACGCATGGGTTAGAGCTGGAGCGAATAAAACGCAAGCTCAAATAGCGCAAGAGATGCTAAATTCCGATGCGGCTAGATCCTACTATAACGGCAGAATCAATCAAGATAAAGATTTTGTCGAAATGCTTTATAAAAATATCCTAGGCAAGGATTACTCGCAAGACCCAAGCGGTATTGACGCATGGGTCAGACACATCCAAGCCGGCAACTCAAGAGGCGACACTATCGTAAAATTGTTTGAGGTGGCTACTTCGGCGGCGGCTAGAGCGGCTGACCCGGTTGCTGCGGCGACTTTTGCAAATAAAACAGAAATTTCAGCCTACATGGCGCAAAAAATTTCTCAAATAGCTCAAGACAATAGCGGCAATTACGATTACACTCCTTTCCAAGAGATTATCAGAACTACGAACGCCACGAATTTAACCGAGCAAAAAGCTAGAGTGGATCAGCTGGCAAACACCGCTTATCATACTCTAACTACCGCCGAAGATACCGTAAACGGTACTACGAAGGCAGATGTTATTAACGGCGTTATAAGCTCAGTAGTTTCTCAAAATACGTTTAATCCTGAAGATAAAATCGACGGCGGTTCTGGCGAAGATACGCTAAATGCGGTTATGACTACAAATTTTAACGGATTTTCCGGCGGATATTTGAGAAATGTAGAAAATCTAAATTTAACTAACAATAGCGGTGCTAGAAAGGTATTTAACGCTGAAGGCGTAGAAGGCTTAAGAAAAGTAAATATCGGCGGAGATAGCGCGACTAGAGTTATAAATTTAGCCAACATTGTTGATCTAAGCGCTGCAAACGTAAAATCAGGCGATATACTTCTGACCTACAACCCTGCTATAATCGCAGGCTCTAACGACGAGCAAAATCTCACTTTAGACAACGTAGGCGCAGCTACCGCCGAGGGTATGATGTCAAATTCTATTGTTACAACATTTAGCGGCATCGAAAAGCTAAACATTACTACTAAAGGCTCTGCAAGCTATATAAGCGGCGTTAACAATAAAAATATAGTCGTAAAGGGCGATGCGGCTCTAGATATAGCTCTAGCAGGTACTAAAGCCGCGCCTAACGGCGTTACTACAAATTTCGACGCATCAGCCCTAAATGCAAACCTATCAGCTAATTTAGTTGGCGGATATACTACTTTAGAGGATGTAAAAGGCGGTAAGGGTAATGATACCTTTAAGGCCAATATCAATAGCGCAAGCGTAGGCATATTTAAAGTAAACGGCGGCGACGGTAACGATACTCTCGAATTTAACGATTTAGACGGCGGACTTAATACTGCTAGAAAACTAGAAAGTACTTCTATTGAGAATTTGATATTTAAAAATTCTGTAATTAATGATGCTCTAGGTCCAACCGCTGTTTTGGATCTCGAAAAATCTCCGGATGTTGTAAATTTAACGGTAGGTTTAAAAGATGGTGAGAACAATAAGAACCTAAATGTCATAAACACGGCCAACTTAAAAACCCTTAATGTTTTAACAAGTACTGGAGTACGCAATAAGATTACCGTAGATACCGCAAATTTAAACAAGGTAAACTATGTAAATGAAACTAGCGCCGATAGTAAGTTTGTTAACGTTACTGCCGCTAATGCCACGAAGCTAGACGTAACCTTAAAAGGTATTATCTCTGGAGAAGGTACGATAAAAGCAGATAAAGCTACTGCCCTTACGCTTACTATGGATTCAAAAGACGTCGGCGGTAAAAATTTAAGCTTTGAAGCGCCGTTGGCTACGTCTTTAAAAGTAACTACGACACAAGCAGACAGTGTATTTGATTCCACCGCAAATAATCTAAAAGCCCTTAAGACATTGGATGTAACCACTGCAGGTAGGTTTAAGCTAAGCAATACCGCCACCGAAGATCACTTTGCGACTCTTTCGACCATAAATTTGAAGGGTACTAACGAAAAGTCATCTGCTACCGTAGTTGCAGGTATTCAGTCCTCAGATAATGCTCACAGAAGTACGTCTATTCAGGATATAAATTTAACGGCTGATCATCTGCAAGCTACTATAGAGGCTCATAACTATCAGTCCTTACATGCTACGCTAAATACTCAAGGCACTATCAACGTATCATTAAATAACGATACTCGCGGTGAAGTTGAGATAGATACTAGTAATGCGGGAACTTTAAATATCGAAAACAATAGCGCAAATATCCAGCACTTGAAACTATCATCTACTCTTGACTATACCGATGCGACTGATAGTGTGATCGTAAAAGGCGGTACGGCACATAAGGTAACTATCGGAAAAATAGCTGCAAACAAAATAGATATAGATCTCGGTCAAACCCTTGGAGTGACATCGTTTGTTGACAATGGTCCAGCTTGGTTACTTGCAAACGATATAAAGTTAAAAATCTCCAATATAACCGGAACAAATGGATCGGCTATAGATTTAAGAATAGCTGGCGGTAGAGACTTTAAGGCTGACATTACAGGTTCGGTAAAAGATGATGTTATCAATATAACAAAACCATATGCAACGGTTGGTGTCGAAAATATCAAAGTTAGCGGCGATCTTGGAGCTGGATATGACGAGTACACTCTAAATACTAGCAATACCCGCGATAGCCTAAGAACCATTGATTTAAGCGGTCTTAGAAATGTAGAAAAAGGTACCATAACCTTAGATACTCTTAACGCGAAAAATTTGATCTCTCTTAAAGCTACCGATGGCGAAGATACCGTTACTTTACAGGATAATATGCTTTCGGAGACTACTATTAGAAATCTAGATATAGATCTCGGCGCAGGCGATGATAAGATTACATTCGGTACTCTAACTGTAGGTAAAACTATTACGGTTAAAAGCGGAGCCGGCAATGACGAAATCGATGTGACTACAGCAAAAACTGATGAAAATGCTAGCAAGTATGTCGTAGTTAGCGACCCTGCCGGCGGCGATAAGATTAAATTTGGAGCGGTTAGCGACATAATGAAAATACCTGATAGTGTAGTAAGAGACGAAACTACCCTTAAACAAGCTATTAAGAAGGCTTTGGAGTATAGGAGTCCTGATGGCAAGAGTGCTGATACTGCAAATATGGTTTCATACTTCACTTACGGCAACGATACCTATGTAGTTCATAATGCTGCTACTGGCTCTACTACGATAACTGCCGACGACCACCTTGTAAAGCTATCTGGCGTTAGAGCAGATGATATCATCGCTACATATGATGCCACTCAAGGAACGTTTAATATCAACTGATATTAGTTTTTATATACTTATCTCCCGACTTATCTCGGGAGATACTTTTACTATATTTTAAATTTCATTCACGAATTTTGCCGCTTTACGGTATGTTTTTGACGGCTCAATCTAACCCTTTGCGCTAAATTTTACTTCACCTTTAAACAAATTTTATTTTTTATGCTATAATTGCACCCAATCTATAAAAAATATTTAAATTTAATCACAATTAAAGGAGTCCCTAAATGGCAGTAACTCAAGCGCAAGTAGCTCAGCTCTACGTAGCGTTGTTTAATAG
>CAUQJU010000091.1:0-5565 GCA_963518005.1 uncultured Campylobacter sp. | reverse complement strand
CGGGCTAGAAAAGGGGTCTAGCTCGGCAAGACTAGCTTGCAGGCTCGCGCGGTCGGCCTCGCTCTCGCCAAGGCCGTAAATCCCGCCCGTGCAGAGCATTAGCCCCGCTTCTTTGGCGTCGATGTTGGTCTGCCAGCGCTCATCCCAGCTATGCGTCGAGCAAATTTGCGGGAAAAACTCGCGCGAGGTCTCGAGGTTGTGGTTGTAGCTAAACACGCCCGCGCTTTTTAGCTCTTTTAGCTGCGGTAGCGTCGCCATACCGTTGCAAGCGATCAGCATGAGGTTTGGGACTTCTTTGTTTACGGCGCGCGCGAGGCGGGCGATCTCCTCGGTCTTTTTGTCCGTGAGTCTTGCGCCGCTAGTGACTAGGCAAAAGCCCAGCGCGTGGTTCGCCGCCGCGATCCTAGCTTCGGCGACTACCTGCTCGGCGGTTTTCATTTTGTATTTTTCGATATCGGCGTTTATACCTGCGCTTTGCGTGCAGTAGCCGCAGTCCTCGGAGCAGTTGCCGGAGCTTACCGAACAAATAGCGCATAACATAATAGTTTTCATTTAATTTATTCCTTTTTTAGCGGCTTGTCTTTTTGCTCTATACTTCGTTGGATTTAAATTTTACTCGGTCACTACCGACGAGGTAGCTCCCGTCATAAAATTTAAATCCGCCTCGCCTAGAACAAAAATACTTCGCCTTATCGTTTTGCATTCAAATTTTGTAAATTTGATTCTCAAGAATTTTTAAAATTTTACGACCGAAAAGCTTTCGCCTCCAAATTTCGTGCTAAGCGATAGCGAAGCCGAAATTTGGTAGGTAACTGCTTTGAGCGAGTAAATTTTAAAAATTTAGCTTTTAGGTTTAAAAAAAATCGTATTTAAAACGAGTGAAATTTTAAAAATTATTCAGGCAAACAAAATTTACAAATCTCCTATTTGCACCTTCTTCTTGCATTTTGTACACTCGTGAAACGTCCCCTTTTTGAGCTCTTTTTTGATCATATCGCCGCCGCATTCGTCGCATTTTTCGGCGACGGGCTCGTAGTTTGAGACGAAGTCGCATTTGGGGTAGTTTGCGCAGCCGTAAAATTTACCCCTGCGGCTGATGCGCTCGACGATGTCGCCGCCGCATTTTGGACACGGTACGTCGATCTTTTTGAGTTCTTTCTTCGGTTTTGCCGCAGCTTCGCCTTCCTGCGCGCCTTGTTCTGCCTTGGCGATATTGCGCGAGTATTTGCACTTAGGGAAATTTCCGCACGCGATAAACTCGCCGTAGCGTCCCTTTCGCAGTAGCAGTTCGCCGCCGCACTCGGGGCACTTTTCGCCGATTGGAGTGGCGACCTTTTGGCTTTTTATGCCCGTTTTGCCGGCCGAAATTTTATCCATAAACGGATGATAAAAATCGCTCAAAAGCTTTTGCCAGTCGGCTTTGTCTTCGGCGACGTGGTCGAGCTTTTCTTCCATATTTGACGTAAATTCGCTATCTACGATATCGCTAAAATGCTCCTCCAAAACGCCCATCATCGTAAAGGCGATCTCGTTTGGTACGAGCTGCTTTTTCTCGACTTTGACGTAGTCGCGAGAGGTCAGCAGCGAGATGGTCGGCGCGTAGGTGCTAGGGCGCCCTATGCCTAGGCTTTCTAGCTTTTTAACGAGTCCGGCCTCCGAGTAGCGAGACGGCGGTTCGGTGAAGTGCTGCGAGCTTTTGATGCTTTGTAGGTTCATAGGATCGCCGATTTTTAAATCGGGCAAAATTTTATCCTTATCCATATCGCCGTAAACGCGGTAAAATCCGTCAAACAGCACCTTGCGGCCGCTTATTTTAAACTCGCCCTTTGCGCCCGCGACGAATACGTTTTGCGTCTGGCTAATGCTAGCGCTCATCTGGCAGGCTAAAAAGCGGTTGTAGATGAGCGTGTAAAGGCGCAATGCGTCTTTTTCGAGATATTGCGCTGCGATAGCGGGCGTGAAGCTGAGGTTTGTCGGACGGATCGCCTCGTGGGCTTCTTGCGCGCCTTTGCCCTTGGTGGCGTAAATTTTAGCCTTATCGGGCAAGTAGCGTTCGCCGTACTCTTTTTCTATCGTCTCGCGCGCGGCGGCGACGGCCTCTTTGGCGAGATTTAGGCTGTCCGTTCTCATATACGTTATCGCGCCCATGAAGCCCTGATGCGTCTGCACGCCCTCGTATAAATTTTGCGCGATCATCATCGTTTTTTTGGGGCTAAAGCCTAGGCGGTTGCTCGCGCTTTGCTGTAACGTCGAGGTCATAAAAGGCGGCGCGGGCTCGGTTTTGCGCTCTTTGGCCTCGATCTCGCGGACGCTAAATTTATCGCTTTTTAGATTTTCCACGATAAATTTGGCTCTATCGCCGTTTGTTATAGTTAGCTTTTCTATCTTTTGCACTTCAAATTTAACTAGCTCGGCGTCAAGGTCTTTTTTGAAAACGGCATCGATACTGTGGTATTCGATCGGTTTAAAGTCGCGAATCTCGCGCTCGCGGTCTACGATGATTTTTAGCGCGGCGCTTTGCACGCGTCCCGCGCTTAGGCCTTTTTGGATTTTTAAATTTAACAGCGGCGAAAGCTTGTAGCCGACGATTCGGTCTAATAGGCGGCGTGCTTGCTGAGCGTTTACGCTATCCATATTTATAGTGCGCGGGTTTTTTAAAGCGGCCTCGATAGCGCTTTTGGTTATCTCGTGAAACACGATACGGGGCAAGCTCTCGGGCTTTTTGCCGATGGCTGCGGCGATGTGGTAGGCGATAGCCTCTCCTTCGCGGTCCTCATCGGTCGCGAGGTAGATTTGATCGGCGTTTTTAGCGAGTTCTTTTATCTCTTTTACTATTGCGGAGTGATCGGCGCTGATCCTATACTCGGGCGTAAATTTTTCGCTCTCGATCTTGATACCGAATGCCGTCTTTGGCAGATCCCTGATATGGCCTTTTGATGCGATGACGTCGTAGCCGGGCCCAAGAAAGTTTTTTATCGTTTTTGCTTTCGCGGGAGATTCCACGATGATTAAGCTTTTCATTAATATAGCCTTTTTATTTTTTTGCGGTAATTGTAGCAAATTTTTCGCCTAAAAACGAAAGAGGGGTGAAAATTTAAACTCGCGTCAGGCTTCAAGCTAAGCGAATTTAACGCGATTGTAAATTTAAGCCTGGCTACCAAACGGCAAACATCCCCGCGGCCTAAATTTATCCGCAACCGCGCGAAACGACGCAAGCTCCGCGCAAATTTAACTTAGTACCCGTCAAAATGCTTGGTCTTTGGCAGCACCAAATTTAGCGTGATACCGATGAGTGCGCCAAGCCCAACGCCGCTAAAGCTCATCGCGCCAAAGTCCAGCACCATGCCGCCGATCGCGCAGACGAAGATGAGCGCGACGATGATCATATTGCGCGGCTCGGCTAGATCCACGCCGTTTTTTACGAGAGTCTCCATGCCCACGCTAGCGATGATACCGAAAAGCAGCAGCATAATGCCGCCGATGACGGGAGCGGGGATCGTGGAGAGCGCGGCGCCGAGCTTACCCACGAAAGCTAGCAGTATCGCTGCAAGCGCGGCAAAAGTCATGATGGCGGGATTGTAGGCCTTCGTGATGCTAACCGCGCCCGTAACCTCGGAGTAGGTGGTGTTCGGCGGGCCGCCAAAGCAACCCGCTAACGACGTCGCGAGTCCGTCGCCAAGCAGCGTGCTTTTAAGCCCCGGATTTTTGAGGAAATTTTCCTTCGTGACGTTGCTGATGGCTAGCATATCGCCGATGTGCTCGATCGCAGGCGCGATAGCGATAGGCACCATGTAGATCACCGCTTCGATCTTAAAAACCGGCGCGGTGAAATTTGGCAGCGCAAACCACGGCGCATTTAGAATCGGCGTAAAATCCACGATGCCGACAAACAGCGACGCGCAGTATCCCGCCGCGATACCGCAAAGTATCGGCACGAGGCGCAGCATGCCGCGACCAAACATCATAATGGCGATAACGGCCGAGAGCGAGATGAGCGCGATCGTAAGCGACTGGCCCTGCGTATAGAGCGCCTCTTTGCCCTTGCCCATGACCATATTTACGGCTGCGGGCGAGAGGATGAGGCCGATCGTCATGATGACGGGCCCCACGACAACGGGCGGTAAAATTTTATGCAAAAATCCCTCGCCTTTGAGCCTAATAAGCAGGCTCAAAACCACGTAAAAAAGTCCCGCCGCGATCACTCCGCCCATCGTAGCGGCTACGCCCCACTCCTTCACGCCAAAGCTAAGCGGCGCGATGAACGCGAAACTAGACGCGAGAAAGATCGGCGGGACGTTTTTGCGCGTGATTAGCTGAAACAGTAGCGTGCCGATACCCGCCGTAAACAGCGCCACGGACGTATCAAGCCCCGTTAAGATCGGCACCAGCACGAGCGCGCCAAACGCGACGAATAGAAACTGTACGCCGACGAGCGCGTCTTTGAACCTAAGATTGTAGCCTTCGTATTTTTCCATTTTTCCTCTTTTTATTTTACGGCCGATCTTTTACGGCAGCTTGCCTACTACCGGCAAATAAACGATCTGATCGGTGACGCTTCGCAACCGCAAATAAGCGCTAAATTTACTTGCCCTAAATGCGAGTAAATTTAGCCTACGCAAGCTCAAGCGAAAGTATCTCCGTCCTCTTGCCCGCCTCGTCCTCGCAGGTTACGGCGATATAGTCAAAACCGTTTGCCTTCACTTCCTCCCACGAGGCGGTCCGGCCGTTTATCAGCAAAACCCTGCCTTGTTCGTCCCTATCGTATTCGTCTATTTCGTCGTCGTAATCGATACTGTAGCCTAGCTCGATATAAACCTTGCACGGCGGTAAATCAAATTTGACAAGCTCGCGTTTTGCGCCCTTTTTTGCGTCTAATTCATCGCAAAACATCGCGTTATAGCCGTGCTCTGCGCCGTCAAAAAGCAAAATTTCCTCGCCGCTTTTTACGCATTTGGCTACGAGCTTGCACGGAACAAGCTCGTCATCGTCGTCGTAAAGATCGACGATATAGTCGTTTGGCAGGTCTTTGCTACGTAAAATATCTCCGAAATAATAAATTTCAAAGTATTCTCCGCCCGCGGCAGACTTTATTTGTGCGTTTAAGCAATCGTCTGCGGCGGCGTTAGATACGCGGTTTGCTAGATATGTAGGCACTCTCTCGTTCATCTTTACCCTTGGCTTAATTAAACAAACTTAAAATTATAGCATATTAGCGACGGTTACGACGACGAAAATGTGCCGTTTTAAGCAAATTTTTCGGGCAAATTTTAAATTTACTCGCCTAACCCGCACCGCAAAAATGCTAAATTTGGTTTGGTTAAATTTAGCGTTATAAATTAGAGTTTTTGCGCAATTTAATCCTTCTTGTTAAGAGGGAAGGGCTTAAATTACGCTCTACTTGCAGTTGCAAGCGTAGCGGTCTTTTTTGGCGGAACGCAGCGAAGGTAGCAAACGCAGTAAAGCTAAGCAAAAGAGCTCCCTTTTATATCCGACTTTTCTTTTTCTTGGGTGGCGGAAGGGGTTTCTACTTACGAAGCGTCGCCCCTTCCGCCCCCAAACCCCCAC
>CAUQJU010000090.1:0-5603 GCA_963518005.1 uncultured Campylobacter sp. | reverse complement strand
CTGTCGTCGACTACTAGTATTTTCACAATCGCATCCTTTTTTAAAAAATGTCAAATTCTAGCAAATTTTATATTTAAATTTACTTTAAAAATTTATCGGCCCAGTTCAAAGGCCTCTTTTAAATCGAGCGTCCCCTCGTAGTACGCCTTACCCACGATCGCTCCGTAAACGTCTCCTGCGCGCTTTAGCGCCTCGATATCGGAGATATCTTTTACGCCGCCGCTTGCGATCGTATTTATACCGCTTGCCTTTGCGATTTGCGAGGTAAACTCAACGTTTACGCCGCTAAGGGTGCCGTCTTTTGAGATGTCGGTGCAGATTACCGCTTCGACTCCGGCTCCGGCAAATTTGCGCGCTAGCTCGGTCGCCCTCATCTGCGACACCTCCGCCCAGCCCTGCACGGCGACGAAGCCGTCTTTGGCATCTATGCCGACGGCGACGCGGTATTTTTGCGCCATTTCTTTAGTAAAATTGGGATCTTTTAGCGCTACCGAACCCAAGATAACGCGCGTTATACCGCTATCAAGGTAGCTTTTGATGCGCGCTTCGTCGCGTATCCCGCCGCCGATTTGGATTTGCAAATTTGCGGCTTTTGCGATCTTTTCTACGGTTTTTAGATTTACCGCTTCACCCGCAAACGCCCCGTCAAGATCGACGACATGAAGCCACTTTGCGCCCATATATTCAAACCTTTTGGCTAGCTCCCACGGTGCGTCCGAGTAGATTTTGGCGCTACTCATTTCGCCTTTAAAAAGCCGAACCGCCTTGCCCTCTTTTAAATCTATCGCAGGGAAAATTTCCATCACATCTCTCCGAAATTTCGTAAAATTTTTAGTCCCGTCTCATAGCTCTTTTCGGGGTGCGGCTGAAAGCCGAAAATGTTATCTTTTTGCACCGCGCTTACGAATTTATAGCCGTATTCGCTAAAGCCAAGCGCCGCATCGTCCTCGCAAACTACGTGATAAGAGTGCACGAAATACAAATACTCGCTAGCGGCCAGATCTTTATTTATCGGCGTTTGCTTGGTAAAATTTATGGTATTCCACCCGGTGTGCGGCACCTTTAGCGGCGCGTCAAATTTGGACGGGTCAAATTTAACCACTCGTCCTTTTACGAGCCCAAGACCCTCGTTTACGCCAAACTCCTCGCTTTGCTCAAAAAGCAGCTGCATACCCAGGCAAATGCCCAAAAACGGCTTTCCGACGGCTACGGCTTCTTTTATCGCGGGGATAAAATCTCTATCTTTTAGCTTATCCATCGCTTCGCCAAAAGCCCCGACGCCGGGTAAAATAATCTTGTCAAATTTACCCAGCTCCCCGCCGCGAACCGCTAGTCCTGCCTTTAAATTTAAACTCTCAAACGCGTTTAAAACGCTTCTTAAATTTCCCGCGCCGTAGTCGATAATGCCGATCAATGCGAGCTCCTTTGCTTGGTAGCAAAAAGATAGATGCTAAGCGCGATCATCAATATCGCAACGCCGCCGATGAGATAGATCGCGTTTATGATGTGATCTGGCGCCGTGATAGCAAATTTAAACACGAGCATTAGCGCCTCGATCGCAAGCGCGATGATGATCGATCCGATAAATCTAATCATCGTTTTATTTTCCATATCTTCATTGCGCTTGCTTTTACCCAGCACCTCTTCTTCAAATATCGCTTTAACCAGATCAAAGATCGCAAGCGCCAGCGTCAGCACGATCGTGTGCTCAAACATCTTTTCGACTTCGATATTTAAAAGATCGTTAGCCAAAAGCCCTTTAAGCGCGTCAGCGAACAAAAACAAGGCTATGGTAAAAAGCGCAACCGAAAACGCGGCGTAAACGACCTTTAGAAATTTGCCGAAGTAGCTCTCTAGCTTACCATGGGAGACGATGGCTAGGATATTTTCCAGCGAAACATCGATACACGCGACGAATTTTAGCTCTCCCTTATCATCATATATCGGAGTAGACGCCGTCACGCACAGCTCGCCCGTGAGCGAGGACGGGTACGGGTCGCTTAGTACGCAGCGCTTTTCGCGAACCGCGGTGTAATAATAAGACTTATTGCTACAGTTTTCGCCGCCGCCGGCTTTGTATTTTTCGTTTAGGCTTACGGTGTCGCCTATTTGTACGCCGTTTGCGTCAAGCACGTAAAACGCGTCAAAGCCCTCTATCTCGTGAGCCATTTTATCAAAGCCGCTTTTTATCGACTCGGCGTTTACCCCCGGCAGCCTGTTTGGCAAATTTTTACTAAAAAGATAGCATATATAGGCTCTAGCCTTATATCTTAACTCCGAAAACCTCTGTATATCTTGCAGCGTCAAATTTATTCCTTATTTAGCGCGTGATTAAACTCGGGTACGATCTCTTTGAGTGCCGCCGCGACGTCGTCCGCTTGCGTTAAATTTTCGATTTGCTCGTTTAGTTTAGCTACGTCGTATTCGCCCGAGTGCGTCACGAAAATAGACTGAAACTCGGTTTTTACGTCGTCTTTGTTTATTAAAAGCTCCTCGTAAAGCTTCTCGCCCGGACGAAGGCCGACGAATTCGACGCCAAGGTGCTCCTTGTTTGATAAAATCAGCATCTTTTTAGCTAGATCGGCGATCTTTATCGGCTCGCCCATATCAAGCACGAAAAGCTCGCCGCCTTTTGCGATCGAGGCAGCCTGAAGCACGAGCTGACAGGCCTCGGAAACTAGCATAAAGTACCTCGTGATATCAGGATGCGTGACGGTTAGCGGTTTATTATTTTCGATTTGTTCTTTAAATTTCGGTATTACGCTGCCGCTTGAGCCTAGAACGTTACCGAAGCGCACCGCGACGATCTCGGTTTTAGCTGGCAAATTTGAGTTTAGCGCGTAAAGCTCGCACACACGTTTAGTCGCGCCCATGATGTTTGTCGGGCGCACAGCTTTATCGGACGAGATCATCACGACCTTGCTAACGCCGTATTGGATAGATAAATCGATCAAAATTTTAGTGCCGATTATGTTATTTACGACCGCGGCTTTAGGGTTTGCTTCGCAAAGCGGCACGTGCTTATAGGCTGCGGCATGGATCGCGATCTGCGGTTTAAACTCCTCAAATACCGCGCGCAAGTCCGCTTCGTTTACGATATTTATCATCTTGCTCACGGTTTTGTCGCTGTGGGTTATCTCGCCGATTTTATAGAGATTAAACTCGCTGTGATCGATCATGATTAGCTTGCTAACGCCAAATTTCAGGCACTGCTTGCAAATTTCGCTACCGATACTGCCGCCGGCTCCCGTGACCAAAACGACCTTACCGCCTAAAAACTTCTCCACCGCGCTACTATCTAGGTCTTTTGGCTTTCTAGCTAGCAGATCCTCGATCGAGATATCTTTGATAGCGTCCTTGCCGGTGCCAAACATAGAAAAAATCTTGATATCGCGGATACCGTAAACCGTAAGCTCGTCAAAAAGCTCCGCTAGCTCGTCTTGACCCAGAGCTAGCGCGATGATAGCGGTTTTTACGTTGTACTCTTTGATCAAATTTGAGATTTCGCTCTTTGGTTGCACTAAAAATCCGTCGCAGTAAGTGCCGACCAGATCGCTCCTGCCGTCTACCACGCCCACGGCATATAGATCGATATAGCCCTGCCTAAGCCCCTTTAAAACATGTAGTGCCTTTGACGTAGCGCCGATAACGACGCAAGGCTCGCCCGTGTGCGGCTTTTTAGAAAAGTCTAAAAACATGCGCTTGGCGATCCTTAAATTTCCGATTAGCAGGCACGAGATAACGGCGTCGATAAAAATCACGCTTCGCGGAAACGGGTTAAAAAGACTAGGCGCCGCAAAATAAACGATCCAAAAGCAAACGATCGCGCAAAGATGAACGAGGAAAATTTTCCTCGCTTCGTTTAGTCCGAAAAATCTCCACGGCACCTTGTAAATTTTAAAAAGCCACATGAAAAATAGCTTTAAAACCACCATCGTAGCGCAGCCCGCGACCAGTCCGCCTCTAAAATAATCAGGCAGCACGCCGCTAAATCTAAGCAAATACGCCAGATAAAACGACGCGACGAATATCACGACGTCAAAACCCAGAAAAAACGCAAGCCGCTTTAGCTTCGTCGCCTTAAACATTTATAAATTTTCCTTTACGATTTTTACTACTCGCGCAAACTCCTCGTCCTGCATCGCCGTGCCGCTAGGCAGGCAGATACCGCGTGCAAACATATCTTCGCTAGTGCCGTCCGTGAACGCTAGCGCCCCCTCAAACACAGGCTGCATGTGCATCGGCTTCCAAAGCGGACGGCTTTCTATATTTTCCTTCGCAAGCGCCTCTATCACGCGTAGATGCGCGCCTTTTTCTTTAAACAGCGCGGTCGTTAGCCAGCGGTTGCCGCGAGAATTTGCAATCTCAGGCATAAACTCAAGCTCAGGAAGCTCTTTTTTGTACTTTTCAAAAATTTCGCGTTTTTTCATCACGCGCGCTTCCAGCACCTCCATCTGCGCCGTTCCGATCGCGCCCAGGACGTTGCTCAGGCGGTAGTTGTAGCCGTAGTCTTTGTGCTCGTAGTGCAAAAACGGCTCTCTAGCTTGGGTGCTATAAAATCTCGCCTTCTCGACAAGCTCTTTTTCGCCCACTAGCATGCCGCCGCCGCTTGTGGTGATGATCTTATTGCCGTTAAAGCTAAGCGCGCCCATAACGCCGAACGTTCCTAGTGCCTTACCATCATAAAATCCGCCCAGCGCCTCGGCCGCGTCCTCTACTAGCGCAATCCCCTCCGCCTCGCAAATTTCGCAAATTTCCTTCATCTTTGCCGCCTGACCGTAAAGATGCGTAACGACGAGCGCCTTTGGCTTTTTAGGCGAGTTTGCGATCGCTTTTTTTAGTAGCTCGGGACTTAGATTCCAGCTTTCGTCGCTATCGACGAAGACGGGCGTCGCGCCTTGATAAAGTATCGGACTAACGGACGCCATAAAGGTAAAGCTAGACGCCAGTACGACGTCGCCCGCCGCAACGCCGAGAACTCGCAAAGCAAGGTGTAGCGCCGCCGTCCCCGCGCTAAGCGCCAAAGCGTCCTTTGCGCCCGTGTAAGCTTTGACGCTAGCTTCGAATTTATTCACGTATTCGCCAAGCGGCGCGATGTAGTTACTCTTAAAAACCTCGTTTATGTACTCTTGCTCTTTGCCGCTCATGTGCGGCGGACTTAGGAAAATTCTTTGCATTTTTTTGCCTTTTTAAATTTGAGGCAAATTCTAGCATTTAAAATTTAATTTATTTTTATAAAAGACTATTTAGAATTGTTTTTTGAAGATATATCGGCTTCTATTAGCTCGCTAAAAGTCTGCAGCTCTTCGTAGGTTTGCTTGCTTTTCTCTATCAGTTCATCAAATTTAAAGCCAAGCATAACTATGCGATATAAATTCGGCTTATTTTTACGCCAATTATATAAAGTGGCGGCATCAATATCAAGATAACACGCCATATCTCGCTTGGTTCGCTTTTGCACTGATTTATCCTGTTTTTAAAAATATAAGATTGTATAAATTTTTTTCTGATAAAAAAACTATTGAATTATTTTATGTTTTTATAATTTTTAATTGAATATTTCAATGTTATTTAAGAATAATAGTTTTATAATTCAATTTGTA
>CAUQJU010000089.1:0-5610 GCA_963518005.1 uncultured Campylobacter sp. | reverse complement strand
GGATATAGGGTTCATTATACGGGGAGGTTTGTTACCGAAAAGACCGTTAACATTGTAGATAAGACTTATAGCTTTGCTCTTGAAAACACTTACAAATTTAGCGATTTTACTAGATTGATTTTGGGCGTTAGCTACGACGTTAGAGACGCCGTAAAAGCCGAGGACTATATCCAATTCCGCGGCGGCGGAGGCGGAGGAGGCGGCGGCCGCAACAACCCGGCCAACTATAAGCTTACTTCGTTTGACGTAGGCAAAAAGCACGCCTTTAACTACCAAGCCGCTATCAAGCACAGCTTTGACGGCGAGGACGAGCTAAGCCTAAGCTTTGCAAAAAAGACCTATTTTGCCAGCATGAAGGATAGATATAGCGAAAGATTCGGTAGATTTTTCGCAAATCCATACCTAAAACCGGAGACGGCAAATCACTACGAGGTCGGCTATCAAAGAAATTTCGGCGAGGCTTTGAGATTAGAGACGGCGGTATTTTACTCAAGGGTTAAAGACGCTATCGGCTCTACCAGCGTTACGAAATTCGGGCAAACCAGAGACATGGCCGTAAACGTCGATAGGGCTTATTACAAGGGATTTGAGCTTGGAGCGAGCTACTTTGCTACGCGCGATTTAGAGCTAGGCGGCAACTATACCTATATGAGTGCAAAATATAAAGAAAACGGCAAAGACGCCTTAGTTTACGATTTGCCCAAGCATAAAGGATTTTTATACGTAGATTATAAAATTTTACCGAAATTTAGCATCTACGCTTCTCAAGAGCTAAGCTCAAGCTTATGGTCTAGACTGCCTACCAGAGCCGGCCACGTAGATCATAAAACCGCGGGCTTTGGCGTAACGAATCTTAAATTTACCTACAAACCGACCGAGGCTTTAAGCTTTGAAGCGGGCGTGTCGAATTTATTTGACAAAAACTACGAGTACAGAGAAGGCTTTCCTGAGGAAGGAAGAATTTTCTTTACAAACGTAAGATATAAATTCTAAATCACTCAAACCAGCTTTTTACAGCTGGTTTGCTAATGAATTTTGATAGAATTCATTAGCAAGCTCTTTTAAATTTAAAGGCAAAAAATGTTTAAAAAAATCCTAATCTTTTTACTTACGGCTATAAATTTTTGCTTCGCGATGAGCGAGGCACAGATCAAGGATTACATCGCTCAAAACAGCGAAAATATCGAGCAGCTGCAAGGCACGCCCGCTAAAATTTACGCCAGCTCGCCGCCGCTTTTATATATGCTTTACGCGCTTGATCCTTCTAAAATCAGCGGCGTAAATTTCGAATGGAACGCCTTCGAGCGCCCCTACGTAAAAAAAGAGGTGCAAGAGCAGCCCGTCGTTGGCGGCTTTTTCGGTCAGGGTAAAATTCCAAACGTCGAGATGCTGCTACGCCTAAACCCCGATCTCATCCTCGTAAACGCAAGCTCGCGCAATGCCAAAAAGATGAGCGAGGTTTTCGGCTCAATCAAAAAGCCGATGCTCTATCTAAGCGCAGTGAGGCTCGAGGATTATCTGGACGGGTTTGAAATTTTAGGCGAAATCACGGGCAAAAAGGAGCGCGCGGCAGAGCTTATAAACTACGCGAAAGAGTCGCTAAATTTGACCGAGCAAGTAGAGGAATACATTAAGAAAAACAACCTGCAAAAAGTAAAAATTTACTACGCGCAGGGCGGCGACGGGCTAGCCACCGAGTGCGAGGGCTCGTGGCACGCGACGCTCATCGAGCGAGCCGGCGCGCAAAACGTGCATAAGTGTAGCGAGGATCCAAACGCCAAATCCTTCGGACGCGTAAAAATTAGCTTCGAACAGCTCGTTAAATACGATCCAGACGTCATCCTCATCTACGAAAAGGAGCTGTTTGATAAAATTTACGGCGACCCCAAATGGCAGCTGCTCAGCGCCGTGAAAAACAAAAAGGCCTACTACATCCCGCGCGAGCCCTTTTCGTGGTTCGACCGCCCGCCTTCGTTTATGAGGTTTTTAGGGTTAAAATGGCTGATAAGCTTAACCTATCCCGAGGCGTTTAAATTTGACATGGTTGCCGAGACGCGCGAGTTTTATAAGCTGTTTTTAGATCTTGAGCTCACAGACGAGCAAATTTATAAAATTTTAGGACGGGGCGCCGAGTGAGTAAAGAAAAATGAGTAAAAAGGCGTTTGCGTTTTTAGCCCTGCTGCTGGCGCTTTGCGTCGCGGGCTCGATGTTACTTGGCAAATACGGCTTTAGCGCAGAGGACTATGCGCGCTACGTCACGGCGCTACTACGGGGCGAAAGCTTAAAAGATTTTGAGGTCATGCACACGCTCTTGCTCGAGATTCGCCTGCCGCGCATACTTGCGTGCGTGCTCATCGGCGCTAGCCTTGCGATCAGCGGCGCAGCGTATCAGGCGATGTTCGTAAACCCGCTCGTAAGCCCCTCGATACTGGGCGTGCTAAGCGGCGCGGGATTTGGCGCAGCGGTCGGGATGTTTTTTAAGCTAAATGAATACCTCATTCAGCTTAGCACATTCGGCTTCGGCTTTCTTGCCGTGGCCGTGGCGCTGGGTGTCTCGGCGCTGTATTCGCGCAGCGGTAGCGTCATCGTGCTGGTGCTGGGCGGCGTCATCAGCGGCTCGCTCTTTACCTCACTGCTCTCGGTGCTAAAATACGCCGCAGACCCCAACGACGCGCTTCCGGCGATCACCTATTTTTTGATGGGAAGCCTCGGCTTTGCGTCCAAGAGCTTCATCGAAATTTCGATCCTGCCGATATGTGCGGGCGTTTTACTGCTAGCGCTTAGCGGCAAATACCTAAACGCGCTAAGCCTTGGCGAGGAGGAGGCAAAGAGCCTGGGCGTAAATACGGCGCGGGTTAAAATTTTCATCATCCTAGTCGCGACTTTCGTTAGCGCGCTTAGCGTGACGATCGCGGGCATCATCGGTTGGATCGGGCTTATCGTGCCGCACATCGCGCGCTTAATATTTGGCGCCGACAACCGCGCAGTTCTGGCTAGCTCGGCGATGATCGGCGCGATATTTCTGCTCTTTTGCGACAGCTTCTCGCGGCTCATTTTTACCTTTGAGATCCCTATCGGCATCGTGACCTCGCTATTTGGCATTCCGATGTTTATCATCGTGCTGCGCCGCGCCAAGAGGAGCTTTTGATGCGAAAAAATTTGATAGAAGTGCGAAATTTGCGCTTTGCCTACCGTGACAAGCCCGTGCTAAAGGGCATCAGCTTTGACGTCGCGAAGGGCGATACGCTAAGCATCCTAGGCGCCAACGGCAGCGGCAAAAGCACCCTGCTTCGCATAATGCTCGGATTTTTAAAATTTGAGGGCGAGGTGCTAATCGCGGGCAAAAGCGTGCGCGACTACGGCAAAAAGGGGCTCGCCTCACTCGTCGCCTACGTACCGCAAACGCACGCGCCCTCATACGACTATAGCGTCTTTGACGTCGCGCTGATGGGCGCGCTGTGCAGGACGCCGCTGTTTTCTAGCTTTAGCGCGGCGGATAAAAAGCTAACCGAGCAGGCGCTGGAAAAGATGGGTATCGCGCATCTAAAAAACGCGCCCTACACAAAGGTTAGCGGCGGCGAGCGGCAGCTAGCGTACATCGCGCGCACGCTGGTTCAGGGCGCGAAAGTGATCTTTATGGACGAGCCGACCAATGGGCTGGACTTCGGCAATCAGATCAAGCTGCTCGAGATGATAAAAGCTCTAGGCGACGAGGGTTATACCTTCGTGCAGACGACGCACTATCCGCGTCACGCGAAGTTCGTTTCAAATTTGACGCTGTTTATAAAGGACGGCGAAATTTTAGCTTTCGGGCGCAGCGAGCAGCTCATAAATGCCCAAAATATCGATAAAATATACGGCATAAACTATGAAAAGTACGAGGACAGGTTGTAAGCATAAAGCAATTGATTTCTATATCTTAGTATAATACATAAGCTTGCAAATAGTTTTTTGAAAAATAATAAATATTCATGTATTATTTAACTTCAATATGTGGTATACTTTCAAAAGCCAATAGTATTACCATTAAAGAAAGCGTATGGTGCTATCAGCAAAGGAAAAATATGGACAATAAATTTGAATGGTTAAATAAACGTTATTTGCGCAGCGTTGATCAACTTAGATTATGGGATGAAAATCCTCGTTTAAATCCAGATGAAAAACACCTTAATATAGTTGATTTTGTAGAGGATCTGATTGCAGATGAAGCAGACAAAAGTAGTTTTTTTGATTTACTACAATCTATTTCAGAAGGATTTATACCGGCTGATCCTATTATTGTTTGGCGTCAAGAAAATAATGGTAAATATTATGTGGCAGAAGGGAATAGACGCGTTATAGCTTTAAAGCTGCTAAGAAGTCCCGATAAAGCTCCTAAAAGTATCAGGCGATATGTGCGCAAGCTGGCTAATTCTGTACATAGAGAAGATATCGAAAAAATACCGGTTAATATAGCTCCTACATTTGAGGATGTCGAATGGTATATCAATCAACGAAACAACGCTTCTTCATTACAACGCCCATGGTCCAGAATCCAACAACAAAAATGGGTAACTGATTTATATAATAAATATTCAGGAGATATTAATAAAATTTATTCAATTACAAAAATGACAAAAGGCGAACTTGAAAATTTTATAAGAGTGTTGCATTTATTAGATTTAATAAAAACCGACGAAGTAAAAAATGCACTATCTAAGCAAGAGTACAAGGAAGCTATATCACACAAATTTCCCGTTACTATACTAGAAAGATTTTTTAGCAATAAATCTGTAAAGGAGCAATGGGGAATAGAATTTGAAAATACTGGTTTAAAATTAAAGAATAAAAAAGAGTTTTTAATTGCCTATAGCGCACTTATTAAAAATATTATTAGTACCAGCGATTCAAAAATAGATATAAATACACGAACAATTACAACTAACCTAAGCGAGATACTGGAAAAATTACCTAAAGTAAATTTAGAAGAAAAGGATGAATGTATCATTAGAGGGAAAATAAAAGAAGAAAATACCGTTTCTATTGATAATAATAGCAACGAAAAAGAAACTAACAAAAATATAGTAAAAAATGATCCGCACAGAAGCAAACTAATACCTTCAATATATCAACTAGATAGTTCCGATTATAGGTTAAATGGATTGTTTGAAGAACTAAAAACAATAGGTAAAAAATATTTAAATGTAAGGGCTGCATCATTAAGAGTATTTTTAGATTTGGCAGTGTTGCATTACATTCAATCAAAAAATATTGAGGAAGATATCAGAAAGTACTATGGCAATAAGTTTTGCGAAATTGTTCTTGCTAGGCGTTTAAGTTATATCCAAGAACGGGAATTGTCATCCAAACACACTAAAAGAATAGTGGCTAAATTATTAGATGATAGTTCTACTTATTCATTGGCAATATTAAATGGTTATATTCATGAAGAAAATACTTGTTATTTACACAATGATTTTATTAATAGTTTTTGGGACTTTTTATTTCCATTATTCAAAGAGCTATTAAATATAAAAGAAGATAAAAGGTGATATACTCTCCATTGCGTTACCCCGGAGGGAAGAATAGACTAGCTCCCTTCATTGCACAAATTTGTTATGATAATAAAAT
>CAUQJU010000088.1:0-5628 GCA_963518005.1 uncultured Campylobacter sp. | reverse complement strand
CATCAGGGGTGCGAGAAATACGCGCAGGAAGGCTAGGGCGTTTGGTAAATTTAGGCTCATTTATTTGTTCTTTCTTTTTGATTTCGGAGTTTAAAATTTGACGGCTCGGCGATAAAGCCCGCGTAAAATTTGCCGACCCGCATTTTGCTTGATTTTGTCGGTCGCGGATTTGCGCTTTTGTTAAATTTGCTCGTCGCTTCGTCAAATTTGAGCGATTTTGGATTTAAATTTAACGGCAAAAAGCTTTTTGGCTCTTTTAAATTTAGATCAAATTTAAAATATTCGTCCGAGCCGCAAAATTTGCTTTTAAATTTTAAATTTCCATCAAATTTAGCCTGCAAACGCTTTAAATTTATACTGCCTAATTTGCCCGAAATGCGAGCAACCGGCAAAGGAGCGCAGGCTAAATTCACTTTTTTCATTTAAACGTAGTACCGCCGTCGATGATGAAGGTGTGGCCCGTCACCCAGCTAGCTTTTGAGCTGCAGAGAAACAAACATGCGCCGGCGATATCCGTGGGCTGTCCCATGCGATTTAGCGGGCTTAGCTCGGCCGTTTTGTCGCGTACTTCCTCGTAGTTTGTAAAGGCTCGCAAGGCGTCAGTCTCGATAGGACCGCCGCTAACGACGTTTACGCGGATATTTTTTTCGCCAAGCTCGGTGGCCGCATAGCGCGCCATGGCTTCTACCGCGGCTTTTGCGGTGCCGTGGCCCGCGTAGTTTTCGATATAGACGAGATTGCCCGTCGATGATAGCGAGATGATGCTGCCGCCGCCCGTTTTTTCCATGCGTTTTGCGGCTTCTTGCGCACCTACGACGAATGCATTTACGGTCGCGGTGAAAATGTTATTGATACCGCGAGGGCGAAGTTTCATAAATTTAGTATATCCGCCTGCTACCGGGCGACCAGAGATGATGGCGTTTGAGACGAAAAAATCCACGCGGTCAAAGTCGGCGTCGATCTCTAAAAATAGATCTTTGTAAGTCTCGGGTTCTAGTATATTTAGCGCGTAGGCTCTGGCTTTTATGCCGTACGTCGCCTCGAGCTCGGCGGCTTGGGTTTTGGCTAGCTCTTCGTTTGAGTTATAAGTAAAGGCGATATTTACGCCCTTTGCGGCGAATTCCTCCACGATGGCGCGTCCGATGCCGCGCGTTCCGCCGCTGATTACTAGGGTTTTGCCTTTAAATTCGTTTTCGCAATTCATTAAAATCCTTTTATATTATATTGTTTTATGGTTTGTTCGATTTTTTTGAGATTTTCGGCGCTCGGCTCGCAAAGCGGCAGGCGGTACTCAAGACTTGATATGAGCCCGGCGATATACATCGCGGCTTTGACGGGGACCGGGTTACTCTCGCAAAACATTATTTTATTTACCGCATAAAGATCGTCGTTTATGGCTTTTGCGCGCGCAAATTCGCCTTTTAGCGCAAGGTGAGTCAAATTTGAGATTTCGTCGGGGAGTAAATTCGCCGTAACCGAGATCACGCCATTGCCGCCGTTTGAGAGGATAGGGTAGTTTATCGCATCCTCGCCGCTGATGACGGACAAGGTAGGCTCGTGCGCGAGCAGATCGACGCAGCGCTCGATGCTGCCGGTGGCTTCTTTTACGCCGTAGACGTTCTCGCACTCTTTAAACAGTCTAAAAACCGTGCACGGCTGGATATCTACGCCCACGCGGCCCGGGACGTTATAGAGCAGCACCGGGATTTCGACGCTTGAGGCGATCGCTTTGTAGTGGCGGTATAGGCCTTCTTGCGTCGGTTTGTTGTAGTATGGGGCTACCGAGAGGATGCCGTCTGCGCCGTGATCTTGCGCGAATTTTGCAAGGCCTACCGCTTCGTGAGTGGCGTTACTGCCGGCGCCCGCTAGTACTTTTACGCCGGTATTTTTGCAGGTATTTACGGCGATTTCGATACAAATTCTATGCTCGTCATGCGTTAGCGTCGCGCTCTCGCCCGTCGTGCCTACGGGTACGACCGCGTCGATGCCGTTTGCTATTTGTCTTTTGATTAATTTTTCATAACCGATTTCGTCTAGTTTGCCGTCTTTAAATGGCGTAATCAGCGCCGTCATAGCGCCCGTTATTGCTTTTTTATTCACTTTTTTCCTTTCTTAGGATGATCGTCGTGGATTTTTCTTTTCTCGCGTATTTTTTGCAGATTTCGTTTAGATCGGCCGGTTTTAGCGCGGCTGTTTTTTCAGGTAGCTCAAGAAGTGGCTTTATATCGCCTCTAACTAGATAACTACCGTATAAATTCGCAACCTTCGACGCACTATCTAACGAGTAAATGAGATCGCTTTTTAGGCTATTTTTTATCTTGGTTATCTCGTCCTCGTCTATTTTTTGCGTTTTTGCGTTTTCGAGCACTCGCCAGATCTCATCCTCTACGGCCTCGGCCTTGACGCCAGGGTTGCAAACGGCTAGTACGATGAGCAAGCTCTCGTCGATGTTGCTCATATTATAGACGTCTACGCTGTTTACGAGGCATTTTTCATCTATCAAAACGCGCTGCAAAACCGAGCTTTGCCCGCTGCCTAGATACTCGGCTAGCGCTCCCAAACGCGGCTGATCTTCGTGATTAAACGGCGGGATTTTAAAGGCAAGCGCTAGCATCTCTACTTCGCTATCTTTGTAAATTTCAGCCCTTTTCGCGCCGTTTTGCTCGGGCTCTATGCAGTGGAGTTTTGGTAGCGGCTTTTTGTTTTTTATGTGTTCAAAATGCTTTTTGCCTAGCTCAAACGCGCTTTTTTTATCGATGTCGCCGCTGATTAGCAGGATCGCATTTTGTGGCTGATAGTACGTCTCGTGAAATTCTTTTATGTCCTCTATCGTCCAGTTTCTGATATCGCCGATAAAGCCGATCGGAGTCCAGTGATACGGGTGATAGCTAAAAGCGACGTTAAAGAGCGTAAAGTACAAAAAGCCGATCGGAGAGTTGTCTGTGCGCCATCTGCGCTCCTCGGTCACGACGTCGCGTTCTGGCTGGAATTCTTTATCTTTTAGGCTCAAATTTTCCATTATATCGGCGTAGAGTCTAAGCGCCTCGTCTAGGTTGCCTTTTGAGCATTTGACGAAGTAATGCGTATAATCAAAGCCCGTGCTAGCGTTATTTACGCCGCCAAAACCCTTTACGATCTCGTCAAATTCGCCCGCTTTCATATTTTTCGTGGATTTAAAATTTAGATGCTCTAGCATGTGCGCGATGCCGCTTTTACCCATGGTTTCGTTTCGCGAGCCTACGCGGTAAAACACGTCCACGCTGATGACGCTAGAGCCCTTGCTGGCGGGGATGTGATAGATCTCAAAGCCGTTTTTGAGCTTTGTTTTGGAGTATTTTATAAGCATAAATTTCCTTAAATTTTGTTTTTTATATCGCAGCCCACCGCTTCGCTAATCGAGGCGAAATTATCCTCTTTTAAAAGCTTTAAAATACCTTCGTTTATCTGTTTTGCGATGTTTGGGCCTTTAAATATAAAGGAGGTGTAAATTTGAACCAAATTTGCGCCCGATTTTATGCGCGCGTATGCTTCCTCGGCGCTGTCTATGCCGCCGCTTGCGATCAAGACCGTCTTGCCGTAAAGCTCGCTAGCCACCGCGCTAAAAAGTTCGCGCGAGCGTCTAGCTATAACCTTGCCGCTTAGCCCGCCGAAATTTTGTAAATTTGGCGACTTTGATAGCGAATAATCCACGCTAGTATTATTTACGATGATGCCTTTTGCGCCGCTTTCTACGGCCGTTTTGCAGATCTGCACGGCTTTGTCGTTGTCCATATCAGGCGCGATTTTAAAGATTATCGGCTTTTTTGCGATCGGCGTAAGGCACGCAAAAAGGTCTTTTATAAAGCTTTCTTCTTGTAGTTCGCGTAAATTCGGAGTATTTGGCGAGGAGACGTTGATGACGAAGCAGTCGCAAATTTCGTTAAATTTAGCGACTAAAACTTCATAGTCTTTGATCGCTTCTTCGTTTGGAGTGATTTTATTTTTACCGATGTTGGCAAAAAGCGGTATCGCAAACGGATATAGTTTGCTAACGCGCGCGCCAAGGGCGTCTGCGCCCTCGTTGTTAAAGCCCATCGCATTTTGGATACTCTCTTCTTCGATTAGGCGAAAAAGGCGCGGTTTTGCGTTGCCCTCTTGCGCTTTTGGCGTCACGGTGCCAAACTCCACGTGCCCAAATCCGAGCGCGGCTAGCGGACGCAGCATGGTGGCGTTTTTATCAAATCCGCCGGCGATTCCTACGGGATTTAAAACGCTAGTTCCCAGCAAATTTTGCGAAAGAGCCGCGTCCGCGACGACGCAGTTTTTGGCGACGATACTATAAAGTCCCGGAAATACGCAGTCTGAGATACTTAGCGTTTTTTCGACGATTTTGTGAGCGGTTTCGGGGTCAAATTTAAAAAATATGGATTTTAGCGTTTCGTAATTCAAATTTTATCCTTAAATTTTGAGCGATTTTATCAAATTTAGGCTTAAACAAGGGCTTCGCCTTTTAGTTTCGCGTAAATTTCGCAGCTCTTGCTAAGCGCCTCGTCAGTATCAAAACCGACCACTTTTCCGCCGCTGATAACGGCTATTTTATCGGCATTTTGCACCGTGCTTAGGCGGTGCGCGATGATAAATATTATCTTTTCTTTTTGTAAATTTGCGATGGCTTTGGTTATCTGCTGCTCGCTTTCGTTATCTAGGGCGCTCGTAGCCTCGTCAAATATCAAAATCTGCGGGTCATCGTAAAGCGCGCGGGCGATGGCGATACGCTGGCGCTGGCCGCCTGAGAGATTGGTGCCAAATTCATTTAAAACGGTCTGAGCGCCCTCGGGTAAATTTGACACGAAATCATACGCATTTGCCGTTTTTAGCGCGAGCTCAACCTTGGCTTCGTCGTATTCGCGGCCGTAGGCGACGTTGTTTGCGACGGTGTCGTTAAAGATATAGATGCGCTGGGTCACTAGGCCGATATTTTGTCTAAGCGAACCGAGGTCAAAATTTTTGATATTTTCGCCGTTTATCTCGATAGCTCCGCCGTTTGCGTCGTAAAATCTCATAAGCAAATTTACGATCGAGCTTTTTCCGCCGCCGCTACTGCCCACGAGCGCGACGGTTTGGGATTTGCTCGCGCTTAGATTTACGCCTTTTAGCACCTCTTTGTCGTCGTAATTTAGCCTGACGTCTTTAAAATTTATCAAATTTATTTCAGCCGGCACCGGTTTGTCGCCGCTTAAAATTTGAGGCTTTTTATCAAGTAGCTCAAAGGTTCGCTCTGCCGCGACCACGGCGTCTTGCATCTTGTTATAAAGGCCTGAAATGCGTTTAATAGGCGTATAAAGCATGAAAAGCGCGGTTAGAAAAGAAAAGAAGCTTCCCATCGTCAAATTTCCGTCTATGACCTCTTTACCGCCGATGATGACGACTGCCGCGACGCCCACGGAGCCAAAAATTTCCATCATCGGGCTTACCATCTCGTTTACTTTTACGCTTTTTAAATTTAGCTTGAAAAATTTAGCGTTTTCGTCGGTAAATTTGGCGTGCTCAAACTCCTGCGCGGTGTTTGCTTTTATGATTTCGATATTGGTAAAAATTTCGCTCAGCTTTGAGCTGAGGTCGGAGGTTTTTTCCAGCGAGGCGCGGGAG
>CAUQJU010000087.1:0-5634 GCA_963518005.1 uncultured Campylobacter sp. | reverse complement strand
CTGCGAAATTTTGCGGATTATATCTAAATGTAAATTTAATATCAAACCAAAGGGATAAAAGTCTGGTGCGAAAATTTAAAATTTGAAGTTAAATTTAAAATTACAGCCGTTCGGATATTAAACTAACGCGTAAGGCTTTGCTAAATAGGTTAGATATTGATAAAATTCTAGTCTCGACGGCGCTCGATGCAAAGCAGCAGTTGATGAAGGCGGTATTTTGAAATATGCATTCAATATACTTTAATGAATAAAAAAATATAATCCAAATTCATTTTAATACCGCAAAAAGGCTTTTTACGGTTATTTTTAATCTATCTTGGGGAAAGAGTATGAATCTAATTTTAAAAAATATCATTTTTATTAAATTTACTTTTTTACATTTTTTTAAACAAAAAGATTTTCTAAAATATTTCATTTTTATTTATATGGTTTATTTTCTTGGATATTTTGCATTGATGATAAACAACATAAACTACTCCGATGATTACTACAGATCGGCGACGGGGCAGTTTGATTTTTTCCTTTTTAGTAGATATATGTCCGAGTATTTATCGAAATTTATATATCTTAGCGAGCACAGACATGTTCTAGCCTCGCCTCTAACGCACCTTTTATCTATAGGGCTTTTATCTATCGGCTCCATGGTTTTGGTTAAGGTTATTTTAAAAAAATACTCTAAACTAGGCTTAATCGCCAGCGTTATTTTAGGCCTAAGCCCTTATTTTTTAGAAAATATGAGCTATAAATTCGACAGTATCTTTATGACGATAGCCCTAGTTGCTCCGATATTTTCTTTTTTATTTTTGAGACGTAAACTCGCTTTTATCTTTGTTTCCATACTTTGCATGCAACTTACGCTTACGACCTATCAGGCCGGAAATTCCGCTTTTTTGATGCTATCTTTATTTGCGGTTTTGGATGGGATTTTAGCCGGACGCAAGCCCTCGCAGACGCTTAAACTAATCGGAGTTTTGATTTTTTCTTATGTTTGCGCATTTTTGATTTATAGATTTTTCGTTATGCAAACGGTAGATAACTACACGTCAAACGAAATTTTCTCTTTAGGCCAAGCGTATGAAGGCATAAAAGGAAATTTAGAACGCGTTTACGAATATTATAGATTTACGTTTAGAAAAACCGTGTTTGTTTCTATATTTATCGCCGGCGTTTTGATGTTCTTTTTGGCGGCCGTTAAAACCGCAAAGATAAACAAAATACTAGCAGCGATTTTTACGATTTGTTTTATCGTCTTAGGCTTGCTTTTATCTTACGGCGCATATTTGATTTTAGTTAAACAGTTGTTTTTTTCTAGGATGTTTATGGGCGCCGGCGTATTTTTAGCGATAATTTTTATCTTTTCCTTAAAATTCGAGGTTAAATTTTTATCTTTTTTACCCAAATTCGTCGCTTGTATTTTGGCATATTCGCTAATAGTTCAGTCCTATGCGTACGCAAACGCGATGAAAGAGCAAGCTCAATACGCAAGATATAGAGTAGAGCTAGCACTGCAAGACTTTAACAAAATAGTTCCGGCCGGCGAGAAATTTGGATTTAACTCTATTTTTGGAGCCGATCTAAGGTCGCCGGCAGCCGTAACGGCGGCAAAAACCTTTCCTATAATCGCGCAGTCTGATATATTTAATATAAACTGGCTGTACTGGGCTTATGATCTGCACAAGTGGCATGAGGTTTGGGCTCCCGGGCTTTGCATGCAGGAGGGGAAAAAAGAAGTAAAGCGCATACAAACGCCTTTGCATACCCTAATAAGATACGACAACAACTGCGTTTCGATTATCTTTACTCCGCTACAAGGATAGTCTAATTTTGTTTAAACGTCCAAAATTTATGGATCAAAAACGTTATAATCGGCATAACAAAAATAATCAAGACGGTCTTTACGTAGCCGTTTTGATCCGTAAAATCGCTCAAAAACATAGCTATCAGTAGTGCAATAAACTGAATAAAGAAAAATCTAAGGGCTTTTTTTAAATTTAGACCGCTTTTAAAAACTATTTTTGATTGAGCCAGATACGAAAAAATGTAGGCGACCAAAAAGGCGGCGATATTTGCGATTGCGACGGAGCCGTTAGTAAAGTACATATAAGTCCAGGCTACGCATATATGAATGAGCGTGGATAAAGCGCCCACTAGGCCGTATTTTACGACCTGCACTTAGTATTCGCCTTCTATTATGTAGCTTGGACGGCGTTTGGACTCAGAGTAGATTCTGCCTATGTATTCACCTAAAATCCCTATCCCGATGAGCTGGATGCCGCCCAAAAATAGCATAATAACCGCAAGCGATGCGTATCCCGGCAAATCTACGCCAAATATTAGGGTTTTTAAGATAATGAAGCTACCGTATAAAAACGATAAAAAAGAAACCAATGCGCCGATATAAAGCCAAATCCTAAGAGGCAGAGTGCTAAAGCTAGTTATCCCGTCAAGCGCGAAATTCCAAAGTTTCCAACCGTTAAAGCTACTTTGTCCGGCCTCGCGTTTTTCTCTGACGTATTCGATGACGACCGTTTTAAAGCCGACCCATGCAAAAAGCCCCTTCATAAATCGTTGATTTTCGGGTAGTTGATTTAGCGCTTCTACGACTCTTTTGCTCATCAGCCTAAAGTCTCCGACATTGTTTGGTATATCTACGTTTGAAATTTTACCGTTTAGTTTATAAAAAAGATCCGCGCTGACTCTTTTAGCGAAGCTATCCGACGTTCTATCTGCGCGTTTGGCTAGCACGACGTCGTATCCTTCGCGCCATTTTGCTACGAGATCTTTTATGAGTTCGGGCGGGTCTTGCAAATCTACGTCTATAGGTATCGCAGCCTCGCCTCTAGCTTTATCCAGACCCGCCGTTAGCGCGGCTTCTTTGCCGAAATTTCTTGAGAAATTTATAATCCTTATGTTTTTAAAATTTTGTTTCGCGTTTAGCAAGACGTTTAGCGTGTTGTCCTTGCTACCGTCGTTTATAAATACTATTTCGTACGGTTCGTTTATTTGCGCCAAAATTTCTTCTATACGTCGTAAAAACGGCTCTATCGTCTCTTCTTCGTTATAGCAGGGGGCTATTATGGAGATTGTCGGGTTATTCATTTTCTTTTCTTTGCAGTATCGCGGCGGCGATCGCAAATCCGCCGTCGTGGCTAATCGTGATTTCGGCGCCTTTTACGTTAAAATTTTTAATGATTTTTTCTGAAAATTTTACTTTAGGCGCATTTTTGTCGTCTTTGTAAATTCGAGCGTCAAAAAACGAAAACTCGGCCGAGATCCCGCAGCCAAGAGCCTTGCTGATAGCTTCTTTAGCTGCGAAAAATCCCGCTATCGTAGCGTCCGTTTTTGCGATATTTATCTCTTCGTCGCTTAAAAAATATCTCAAAAAATCCTCGCCTCGCCGCTCTTTAAGCCTTGAGATTCGCGAGATCGCTACGATATCTATACCGATCATTGCACCACAAAGTCGGTAAAGTAGATGTTTTTTATATGACCGTCAGCTAAAACCTCGTTTAGGCGATCTACTATCTCGTCTTTTAGGCGATTTTTGCCTTTTTGAGTGCTTACTTCCTCGTATGTTTTAGACGATAGCGTCGATACGATGATGTCCCTGATTAGCGGCTTTTTCTTGTCGATTTCAGGCGTTAGCGTCTCGGCGCTAAGCTCTAGATCGACCTTTGTTTTTAGGTATCTCGAGCCGCTTTCGCTAAGTAAATTTACTATAAACTGATCGAGCGGATAAACGGGCCCCATATTTATATAGTCGTTTGATCGCTTGCCTGCTGTATTTTTAGGTGTTGAAGCTTGAACCTGCTCGGTTTGCGCCTGCACTGCTTGCGCTTGCGCGGTATCTTCGCTATTTCCCATTAGTAAAAACGCTAGTAACCCGCCGACTACCAAAAGAAGCAACAAAATAACGATGATGATGACGAGAACCAGCCCGTTTCCTTTTTTGCTTTGATTTTCCAAAATGTCTTCAGCCATTCATTCTCCTTAAAATTTTAGCTATAATTATATCTTAAATTTTTAAAAAATGAGAAGGCAATGGTGCATAAAACGAATGCCGCGAGGTTTCTAGACGGCAAACATATCTCCTACGAGCTAGTCGAATACGAAGTAGATGAAAGCGATCTGAGCGCCGTTCACGTGGCTGCCGTTTGCGGCGAGCAAATAGAAAAAATCTACAAAACCATCGTCTGCGAATGCGAACCGAAAGGCTACGTCGTAGCGTGCATACAGGGCGATTTGAGCTTAAATTTAAAAGCTCTTGCAAGGCTAAGCGGGCATAAAAAATGCGAACTTTTAAATTTAAGAGAGCTTGAAAAAGTGACGGGATACATCCGTGGCGGCTGCTCGCCCATAGCGATGAAAAAGGCGTTTGAGACGTTTTTTGACGAGAGGATTTTAAAACAAGACTACGTCTACATAAGCGCCGGCGTGCGCGGAAAACAGATAAAAATCGCGCCCCAAAGCTTGATAGAAGCCATCAACGCAAAGCTCGGCGACGTCGCCGTTTAGTAAAATTTAACCCAAAAATGCTAAAATACGAGCGTCTTAAAACAAAATAAATTTAAAAAGGTAAAATTTTGATAGAAGAAATTTTTAGAGAATACGATATACGCGGCGTTTATGAGCGCGATCTAAACGAAACGAGCGTTAAGGCGATCGGGTTAAATTTGGGCCGAGAAATGCTACGCAGGGGCGCAAAAAACGTTAGCGTTGGGTATGATGCTAGGCTAAGCGCGGGCGAGATCTTCGGTTGGCTAGTTAGCGGGCTAAATTTAGCCGGAATCAAGGTCTATGGTATCGGTTTGCTACCGACGCCGGTCGGGTATTTTAGCGTGTTTACGGATAAATTTGACGCAAACGTAATGATAACAGGCTCTCATAATCCAAAAGAGTACAACGGCTTTAAAATCACGATTTTTAAGGATAGTTACTTCGGCGAGGATTTGCAAAAATTAAAAGTCGCCGTGCTAGCAGACATCGCTGCAAAAACGCAAATCCCGGACGATCTAAGAGTCGAGAAATTCGACATCGCGACGCCTTATAAAAATTTTCTTATAGAGCAGTTTGCGCATTTAAAAGCCTTACCGCTTAAAATCGTTATCGACTGCGCAAACGGAGCGGTCGGAGCGGTTTTGCCCGAAATTTGCGAGGCGTTAAATTTAGACGCTAAAATTTTATACCAAGAACCCGACGGAAACTTCCCGAATCATCACCCCGACCCTAGCGAGGAGAAAAATTTAAGCGACCTAAAGGCCGCGCTAAAGGGCAAATTTGACATAGGATTCGGTTTTGACGGCGACGGCGACCGCATCGCGGTTCTAACCAAAAAACGCAACATAAAAGGCGACGAATTAGCCTATCTATATAGCCTTGCGATGAAAAATCCGCGCGTGCTGGGCGAGGTAAAATGCTCGCAAAATATGTACGACGAGATCGACGCGCATGGCGGCAAGAGTTTCATGGGCAAGACCGGCCACAGCAACATAAAAAAGGCGATGAAGGAGCTAAATATCGACATGGCGGCCGAGGTGAGCGGGCATATTTTCTTTAAGGAGAGGTATTTTGGCTTTGACGATGCGACGTACGCGATGTTTCGTGCGCTAGAGCTTGTGGCTAAGGGCTTTAACC
>CAUQJU010000086.1:0-5653 GCA_963518005.1 uncultured Campylobacter sp. | reverse complement strand
CGGTATCCAAGTGGGTATCGTTATCGGCGGCGGCAACATCATACGCGGAGTTAGCGCGGCTAGAGACGGCATCATAAAGCGCACTAGCGGCGATCACATGGGTATGCTAGCTACCGTGATAAACTCTATCGCGATGAGAGAAGCGCTAGAAAGCGTAGGCCTAGACGTACGCGTACAAAGCGCGATAAAGATGGAGGCTATCTGCGAAACATTTATCGTAGGACGCGCAAACAGACACCTTGAAAAAGGTCGCGTGGTGATATTTGCCGCAGGCACGGGAAATCCGTTTTTCACCACCGATACGGCTGCGACTTTGCGCGCTATCGAGATTGATTCGGATATGATAATCAAAGCTACGAAAGTAGACGGCGTTTACGATAAAGATCCGAATAAATTCGACGATGCGACGCTGCTAAAAGAGCTAAACTACGAGCTTGCTATGAGCGACGATATCAAAGTGATGGACGATACGGCCATAGCGCTAGCTAAAGACAACTCGCTACCGATCTTAGTCTGTAATATGTTTAAAGACGGGAATTTGCTTAAAATCATACAAGGCGACGAGAGCGCGTTTTGCTCTATCGTAAGAAATTAAATTTAAGGAGAATAAATGAGATCTGAAGAAGTAGCGGCAAGGGCTTTAAAACTCGTCGGAGACGATAGATATAAGCTTGCTCTAGTCGTAGCCAAAAGAGCCGAGGCTCTAGCCGGCGGAGCAAAAAGCCTGCTTGATATCGACGTTAGCAAGATGAAATTTGCCGATATCGCATTGCGCGAGATAGCTGAGGGCAAAATAGCTTTAGAGGGTATAGTTGAAGCAGCTAAATAGCGGATTTTTACTAGAGCAGCTAATAGACGACGTGCTTGCATGCAAAGACGTATCGCAGGCACGTGCGCTACTTGGCTCGCTAGTGTGCTTTACTCCGAATTTAGAGCGCGCCGTCGAGTGCTGCGTCATCTCTCATGCCGGACAGTTTAGAAAAAGCGGCGAACCCTACGCGATACACCCAATCCTAGTAGCCTGCATCGTAGCGCATATGGGCGGGGATGAGGATATGATTATCGCCGCCTTGCTGCACGACGTGGTCGAGGATACGGATAGATCGATAGAAAGCGTACGTGAGGACTTTGGCGAGGAGGTAGCAAAGCTAGTCGAAGGACTAACTAAAATCGTAGCCATCAGAGAGGATAAGCTAGCTAGCTCGGAATCAAACGAACGTCTGGCGGCGTCAGCTATGACATTTCGTAAGATGCTGCTTATATCGATCGAGGACGTGAGGGTGCTCGTGGTGAAGCTTTGCGATAGACTGCACAATATGCTAACGCTAGAGGCTTTGCGCCCCGAAAAGCAAAAACGAATCGCCGAAGAGACGCTTATGGTTTATGCCCCTATCGCGCATAGATTAGGTATCTCGTCCATAAAGAACGTACTTGACGATCTTAGTTTTAAATACGCTTTACCGGAAGAATACAAAAAAATAGACGACTATCTAAACGAGCATAAGCAGCAGCTCGTATTAAAGCTAAATGCGTTTACCGATAAAATTTTTCAAATTTTGCTTGAAAACGGTTTTAGCGAAACAGACTTTGAGATACAAAAGCGCGTCAAGCACCACTACTCTATCTATCTAAAAATGCAGCGAAAAGGTATCTCTATAGAGGAGGTGCTTGATCTATTAGCCGCTCGCGTGCTGGTTAAAGAGCCGCAGGATTGCTATTTGGTGCTTGGAAATTTACATATAAATTTTAATCCTCTAATCTCGCGTTTTAAAGACTATATCGCGCTTCCTAAGCAAAACGGTTACCAAACCATACACACGACGATATTTGATAACAAAAGCATCTTTGAGGTGCAAATTCGTACCTTTGATATGCATAAAACCGCAGAGTACGGCGTCGCGGCGCACTGGAAATATAAAAGCGGCGGCTTTTTAAACCCAAAACTCGACTGGCTAAGCGACATCAGCGGCATAGAAAACGGTATAGAAGAGGCAAACGAAAATCCGGAAGAACTCTACGAATACGCAAAAGATAGCCTCTATGTAGAAGACGTCGCGGTTTATTCGCCAAAGGGAGATATATTTACGCTTCCTCGCGGCGCGACTGCGCTTGATTATGCTTACGAGATACATACGCAAGTAGGACTATACGCAAAAGAGGCCTACGTAAACCGTATGCGAGTGCCGCTACTAACGGAGCTAAGAAACGGCGACATAGTAAGCATCGTAACGGGCGATGAGCCAAAATACCGTTGTTCGTGGCTAAGTAGCGTAAAAACGGGCAAGGCTAGAGCTACGATACGCTCATACTGCAAGCAAAAGATAAGAGATATCAACAATATGGTCGCGCTTGAGATTTTAAGCGGGATTTTCGGCGTTCCTTCCGAAACTATATCGCAGTGGGTGGATAGCGAAAATTTAACCAAGAAGATTTTTAAGGCCGCATTTGACTCGGTTTACTTACAAGACATCGTAAACGCGCTAAAAAAATACGTAAAAAAAGACCGTCCGTTTGCCATCGCGCTAACGGATAAATATAACGTAAAAAAGCAAAAATTTGAAAATATCGTGATCTACTCGAACCACAAAATAAATAGCGTAGAGTTTGATTATTGTTGCAACCCAAAACGCGGCGACGATATCGTGGGCTTTAGAAACTATCATCACGTTACCGTTCATCACAAGCTTTGCGAACGGTTTATGAAGCTAGCGGAGGAGAAAAACGAGATGATCTTCGTCAAATGGACGAAGATAGCTCCGCATAGATTTAAGATTATTTTGAGCCTTGAAAACAGACGCGGGTCGCTAGCCGAGTTTTTAACTTTTATGGCGAAAATGCAAATCGACCTCGTAACGATCAGCCTCACCGAAACCAGAGAAGCTACGGCCGATCTTTTCGAGCTAACGATCGAGCTTGGCGAAAATTTAAACGTAAACGAAATAAAAGAGCGGCTAAAAGATCGCTACAAGATCATTGACTTCGTGTCGCTTGACGACGCATACGGACATTAATAAATTTAGGAGAGAAAATGGGCGAAAATTTGAGCAAAATAATGAGCGAGATAAAAAAAGGCGTCGCCGAGATGATAGACGAGGAGCGTATAGAAAATTTAGTAAAAAACTACTACGAAAAAGGCGAAAATTTCTACGTTAAAGCAGGCTTTGATCCGACGGCTCCGGATTTGCACCTAGGACACTCCGTGGTGCTTCAAAAGATGGCATTTTTGCAAAAGCACGGCGCGATAGTGCAGTTTTTGATAGGAGATTTTACCGGGCAAATCGGCGATCCTAGCGGCAAATCGGCGACTAGAAAAAAGCTTGATGCGGATACCGTTAAGAAAAACGCCAAAACCTACGAGGAGCAGGTGTTTAAAATTTTAGATCCGAGTAAAACGCGCATAATGTTTAACTCAAAATGGTGTAACGAGCTGGGGGCTGCGGGTATCGTGGAGCTAACTAGCACCTTTCCCGTGGCTAGGATGCTTGAGCGCGACGACTTTGAAAAGCGTCTAAACGCGGGTAATCCGATATCTATCAGCGAGTTTTTGTATCCGCTTTTGCAGGGTTACGATAGCGTCGCGATGAAATGCGATATCGAAATGGGCGGTACGGATCAGAAATTTAACCTTCTGATGGGGCGAACCTTGCAGCGAATTTATAACGTCGGTAAAGAACAAGCCGTCATCATGATGCCGCTTTTAGAGGGGCTTGACGGCGTAAATAAAATGAGCAAGAGCCTAGGAAACTATATCGGCGTAACCGACGCGCCAAACGATATGTTTGCTAAAACGCTAAGTATCAGCGACGAGCTGATGTGGCGCTGGTACGAGCTTTTAAGCGAAAAAAGTACCGAGGAGATCGCAAATTTAAAATCAGACGTAGCTAGCGGCAAAGCTCACCCAAAAGCCGTAAAAGAAGCCCTAGCGCTAGAAATCACGGCCAGATATAACGGCGAAGCGGCGGCGAAAGAGGCAAAGGCCGAATTTGACCGCGTGCACTCGCAAAATCAAATCCCTACCGAAATAGCCGAATTTGAGCTAAAAGCGGGCGTTTGGGTGGTAGAAGCTCTAACGGCGTGCGGGCTGGCTAGCTCAAACTCGCAGGCCCGCCGCGATATCGCCGCAAACGCCGTCAGCATAAATCAAAAAAAGCTAAGCGACGAGCAGTTAAAGCTAGAAGCGGGCGAATATATCTTGCAGGTAGGCAAGCGAAAATTTGCGAAATTAAAGGTAACGTGATGTCGGTAAAAATCGGAAAATACGAGATAGCTCACCCCATAATCCAAGGCGGAATGGGGCTTGGCATCAGCTGGGATAGGCTCGCCGGAAACGTCAGCCTAGAAGGCGGTCTAGGCGTTATAAGCTCTGTGGGAACGGGCTACTACGAAGGGCGAAAATACATCACCAAAGAGCTAAACGCCAAGCCATACGGTAGCGGAAATTTTTACTCGCGCGCGGGGCTAAAAGCCGTTATCGATAACGCTCGTAAAATTTGCGGCGACAGGCCCCTTGGTGTAAATATCCTATATGCTAGCAACGACTACGATCGCATCGTAAAAGACGCCTGCGACCACGGCATAAACGTGATCATCACGGGTGCTGGCTTGCCTACGAATTTGCCCGAATTTACGGTCGGTTTCCCAGATGTCGCTTTGGTACCCATCGTATCGTCGGCAAAGGCGCTAAAAATCATCTGCAAACGCTGGCAAGGACGCTACGGTAGGCTTCCGGACGCCGTGGTGCTTGAAGGGCCTCTTAGCGGCGGTCACCAGGGCTTTACCTACGAGCAGTGCCTAGATCCCGCGTATAGCCTAGAAAATTTAATCCCTCAAGTAGCGGCCGAGATCAAAGAGTGGGGAGATATCCCGCTATTTGCCGCAGGCGGCATCTGGGATAAAAGCGACATCGATAGGGCGATTAGTCTAGGCGCAAACGGCGTACAGATGGGCACTCGCTTTATCGGCACTCACGAGTGCGACGCCTCGGAGGAATTTAAGCAAGTACTTTTAAACTGCAAAAAAGAGGACATCGAGCTAATTAAAAGCCCTGTAGGCTACCCGGCTCGCGGCGTCAGGACGAATTTGCTAAATTTGGTGGATAAACGCCAAGGGCCCAAAATCAGCTGCGTAAGCAACTGCGTAAGCCCTTGCCAGCGCGGCAAGGAAGCTAAAGAAGTCGGCTACTGTATCGCAGACCGTCTTTACGACGCATTTGCGGGACGAAAGGACACGGGACTGTTTTTCACCGGCGCCAACGGATACAGGCTAAACGAGATCATAAGCGTAAAAGAGCTATTTGAAAAACTGATAAATGGCGAAGATAGTTAAAGTATTTTTAATATTTTTATTCTTTCTTACCGGTGCGGTTTATGCTAGCGCTTTATCGAGTCTAGATAAATTCGATAAAAATTTCGCTAGCGCAAGCAATAAAGATAAAATCGCCATGCACCAAGAACTAAGGACGCTTTACGTAAAATCCATAATGGAAAATAACGTAAATTTAAGAGCCGAAAGCCTAAAAAGGCTAATAAAAAGCTCCAAAACGTTAGGGCTTGATAGCAAGTCGTACGAAAAAGAGCTAGCCGGTATACCGCAGCCAAAGAGCGCTAGCCCTAAACAAGAGTCCAAACCCGTCAAAGAAACCAAAGCAAAAGAG
>CAUQJU010000085.1:0-5687 GCA_963518005.1 uncultured Campylobacter sp. | reverse complement strand
CTAAATTTTTAGCGTACGCCTTGCAAAGATCGGTGAAAATTTGATAATCATCGTGCGCTTCGGCGTATTTTTCCACGACTTGCTTCATCGGCACGATGTTCATATTCGAGTAGTCGCCCGTCATCGTGACGTCGTTGCGCTCGTAAGCCGTAGTAGTTGGAAATACGATATCAGCCATCTTAGCCGTCGGCGTCCAATAAGCTTCGTTTACGACTACCGTGCGAGGTTTGCGCCACGCTTCTAGCAAGCGGTTCGTCTCTTGATGGTGGGCTAAAGGATCGCCGCCGACCCAGTAGATAAAGTCGATATCGGGATACGTGATTTTCTTGCCGTCGTGATCGATCACTTTGCCCGGATTTAGCAGGGCGTCCGCGATACGAGCGACGGGGAATGCATAGTTTGTCGCCGTTTGTAGCCAGCTTTGACCCGTACCCGCAACCGCCGCAGCCTTAGCTACGAAGCGGCCGTTTGCGTCAAATTCTCCGCTATCGGTACCGATAAACTCGCCCTCGTCGTTAAATTTACCCACGCTTGCGCTATTTACGCCGCCGATGACCGCGCCTTTGCAAGTCGGAGCGCCGCCGTTTGAGTAGTGGTAGCTAAGGCCAAATCCCCCACCAGGAAGCCCGATCTGTCCTAGCATAGCCGCCAAAGTTACCATCGCCCAGTGCGGCTGCTCGCCGTGATGCGCGCGCTGCATACCCCAACCGCTCATTATCATCGTGCGGTTAGCGCAGAAGGTGTCCGCAAGCTCTTTTACGAGGCTTGCTTTTAGACCGCAAATTTTGCTCGCCCACTCCAAATTTTTAGGCGTGCCGTCGGTTTTACCGAGCAGATACGGCAGGAATTTATCAAAGCCGCTCGTATAGGTTTCGATGAAGTTTTTATCGTATTTGCCACTCTCGTATAGGTAGTGCATCATGCCTAGCATCATCGCAGTGTCGGTGTTTGGCACCGGAGCGATCCACTCGGCCTTATCAAAGTACTGCGCCGTTTCGCTTCTTATAGGGTCGATTATTATGACTTTTATGTCGCTGCGTTTTTTTAGCTCTTCAAAGTACTTAAAGCCCTGTTCGTCGGTGCTAGTCCACGCTATACGAAGGGTTGCCATCGGGTTTGCGCCCCAGATGACGACTACTTTTGAGTTTTCTAGTACCACAGGCCAGCTGGTTTGCTGCTCATAGACCTCGATGCTGCCTACGACGTGAGGCATGATGACCTGGCTAGCTCCCGTAGAATAATCGCCTAAAGACCCCACGAATCCGCCACTAAGGTTCATAAATCTATGAAGTAAAATTCGCGAGTTGTGCACGTTGCCGCTTGATTTCCAGCCGTAGCTACCCGCAAACACGCCCTCTAGCCCCTTTTGCTTTCTAGTCTTTTTTAGCTCTCTAGCCACTAGTTTTATCGCGTCTTCGTAGCGTACGCGCACCCATCCGTCTTTACCTCTTAGTTCGGGTTTTGGCGAGTCCGGATTTTCTAGATAGCTTTTGCGCACCATCGGGTATTTTATGCGTGATTTATAGACCATATCGGCAGTGTAGTGTTGCAACGGATTATACACTTCGCTCGTTTTTTGAAACGGCTCTGATTTTACGATCTTGCCGTCTTTGACGCTAACTTTTAGCATGCCCCAGTGAGCGGCCGTTAGCACCTCGCCGTTACGTACGTTTGCCGTATTTAGCTCGGCGCCGAGTAAATTTGACGCCGTTACGCTAGAAAACAAAGGAGCCGCTGCAAGCGCCGCTCCGCCCTTTAATACATTTCGTCTTTGTAGGTTCATTTTTCTCTCCTATTTTTACTTCGCAGACTGGCAAAGCCAGTCTTTACGACGGGGAGCTTCGCGTGTCAGCGATTTCGTATCTTTTTCAAATCTCACCGTCTTTTTAGAAGCGGTGTAAATTTTGTTTTTACTTCTCGGACCAACCAAGTCCGACCTGCAATTTGTGTTTTTACCCATCGCTCGCATCGCCTACGCGATTTAGCTTCCCTTCGGTCGCTACCGTCGCCCTCAGGCTTGAGACGCTCCGCTCACTCGCTCCCGCACGGATGCCGAGCAGTCGGCATCCTCTAAAGACGGTCGCTCACCCACCTAAAGTCCCTACTGCATAGGGTACCCTAAATCAAACTTCTCGGTCGAACAAAGTCCGACTCCGAGCGGGAGTATAAACGCTCACTGCACCCACCTGAAGCACACCGCTTCTTTCGGAAGCGGCGTAAATTCGACTCATTTTTTGCTATTTTTGATTCCTCAGATCAGCAAAGCCGATCTTTACGGGCGGAAGCGCAAGCGCTCCCTGCACCATTCTGCTTGCAGTTGCGAAGTCGCAGACGCAAGCAAGGCTAAAACACATCGCTTCTTTTAAAAGCGACTTTAATTCGGCTTTTTATCAGCCAAACGAGCCGCGTCTTTGCATCGGCCCAAATTTAAACTCCAAATCTGACCGCCCTCTCGTCAGGCGAGTCAAATTTGACGACTAAAAACCTCATTCACACAGCCTAGCCAGCAAAGTAGCCGCTCAAATTTAGCGCGCATCTCGTCTTACACGCTAAATTTGAATTTTCGCCGAACATTATAAATTTTGACGTCTCGGCAAGCTTCCTCGCCGCGACTTATAAATTTAGCTCCCACAAATCTCGTCCGTTTGCGAGCGCGCTAGGCGTAAATCTTCGTCAAATTTACGCGCCGCTTTTTACTTTTTCGCCACGTTCACGTCGGCAGAGTGCTTTTGCAAGTACTGTATCACCAACCACTCGTCGTCTTTGCCGATCGCCGTTCGCGCGATCATCGATTTTAGCAAGTTAGGCCACTGATTTGCCTTGTAGTGCGTGGTTTGATGTAGCGAATGGCACACTCCGCAGCTTTCTTTGTAAATCTCGCCGCCCTTAGCAAAAAGCCCGCCTAGATCGCTCGTGAAGCCGTCTTTTTGCGCATAGACCACGGTCTCGACCTCGTCCCATTTGCCGTTTGCGCCCTTTTTTACGACCTTTATATCGGGCGTCGCGGTTTTGGCAAACGCCACGGCGATGACGCGCTCGGAGTCGCTAAAGTAAACGACGTTGCTAACGGCGGGATTTTGGTAGCCTTTAACGGAGATTTTCACGCGGTCGCCCTGCGTGGCTAAAATTTTAACCCCGTTCGTCGGCAAGAGCCTGCCTATGCTTTTTTGCGACGTCGCATCGGCGTAAACGTCTTTTACCGATGGGCTATACACCTCGCCCGCTGCAAAGAGCGAACAGGCTAGCAAGCTTGATAGTAGGATTTTTTTCATTTTGCTCCCTTAAATTTAAAATGTAAAAGGATTATATAAGAAAAGTATGATGAAAGTATGATTTTATGAAAATATAATTTTATATTTGCGCGGTTCATGCCGTAAATTTGCAAGCAAAATTTGCAAATTTAGCGGTAAAAGCTTACGAAAAAATACTAATCTTAGTTTTAAATTTTAAAAGCAAATTCAGCGAGGTTATTGAAAGCAAAATTTAAAGCGGCAGCCCGCAAAACGCCCGAAATTTAGGAGGGTTTGCGAGCCCAAAAATCCTACTCCGCGCTATAGCTTGATAACATATCAAAAGTAGGCGCGAAAAAGAGCGCTCCGGTGACCGGCGTGCTAAAATCAAGCAACCTATCAGAGTTGCCGCGCGGCTCGCCGATAAACATCTTATTTAGCATCGCTTCAACCGTCGAAAACGTGCTAGCATACGCGATAAAGTACGTCCCCGTCACGCTTCCCTCGACAAAAGGCATATTTCCGCGAACGACTTTTTTATCATCTCCTACGTTTGCCGCGGCGGAGTGCGAGTTGCTAGGCTTTTCATCCTCGCTCATCTCGATGTCGTCTGCCTTAGTGCGGCCGATGACCTTTTCTTGCTCGCTCACGCTAGTTGCATTCCACTCTCTCATTTTGTGTTTATATTTTTGCACGAATACGTAGCTTCCACCCTTAAATTTCGCATCCTCGTCGCCGACTTTGGCAAAATAATCTCTATCCTCGCCGTTTGGATTTTCCGTACCGTCTACAAAGCCGATGATCGCCCTGCCGTCGTGGTATTTAAAACCCTGAGTTTCGTCTGCGAGCTTGGCAAATTTAAAAAGCTCGGCCTTTACATTTTGCGCCATATCAAAGCAGTCCGCAGCGTCTAACGCCCTAATATGCACGTGGATATCGCCCACAGTGCTCACGGCTTCGTGCTTATCGCCTTTTATCGCTTTAAAATTTACAAGCTCTTTTGGTAGCGGCTGCGGGAGTCCTAGTTTTAGCCATGCGTCGTGCCCGACGGCGATAACGCAGTTTACGTTCGCCTCCGCGCCAAATCTTACTTTTGCCGTTTTGTTTAAATTTACGACCAAAGCGCAAAGTCTCTCAAAGCCCTTTTTACAGGCGTTTTCGTCGCCGTTTAGCAGCCAAGTTTGAAAGACGGTGTTATTGCCCGGCGCCTGCGTTACTTCTTGCGAATTTATTTGCATTTTTTCTCCTTAAAATTTTGGCCCGATTATATCTAAATTTTAGAGCTACGGCGGACGGACGCGGTATTTTTAAGCGCATTATTATCTAAATAGAGTAAAATCAGTTCGCCTTTATTCTCACATTAACCCAAAATTTCCGCAAATTTAATTCAAAAGAGTAAAAATGTTAAAAATTAAACATATAAACGAAAGCGATTTCGAGCGGATTTTCGTATTCGGCGACCTTCACGGCTGCCTTGGACTATTTGACGCGATGCTTGAAAAGATAAATTTAACTAAAAACGACCTAATAGTAATCCTAGGCGATAGCTGCGACAGGGGCGAGGATAGCATCGGGCTATATCTGCGCTACGCCGAGCTCATCGCGCAAGGACGGCAAATTTTACACGTTAGAGGCAATCACGAAGATATGCTTTATAAAGCTATTTTTGAGGATGACGCGCAGAGTTACTACACGTGGATAAATAACGGCGGCGAAGAGACGATAAAAAGCGCAAAGGCTCACGGATTTACGGACATTCCGCCGGCGGTTAAAGAGTTTATAGAGCAAATGCCTCACATAATAAGCTCCGAGCAAAGCATATTCGTTCACGCCGCCTATAATCCTAAAATTTCGCTAGAACGCCAAGACGAGGACTTCGTGATGTGGCGAAGGACGCCGTTTTGGCAAGAAAACGACGCGGGCAAAAAGATATACTTCGGACACACTCCAAATCGCGACAACGAAATCCATGATAAAGGAAACGGTGTGTTTGCGATGGACTGCGGCGCTGTGTTTTTCGGACGGCTGGTTATAATGGAAATAAAAAGCGGCGAAAAATTCGAGGTAGGTTTAAGGAGGCGAAAATGACTTATTTTACGTCGGATTTACATTTCGGACACGCAAATATCATGAATTTTCATCCAAATTTTAGGAAATTTCAAAACATAAACGAGATGGATAATACGCTAATTCGCCTTTGGAATTCGCGCGTAAATCCATGCGACGAGGTTTATAATCTAGGCGACGTCAGCTTTTACAAGGACTTTGAGCAGACGCTTAAAATTTTAAAACGCCTATACGGCAAGCACGTATTGATTTTAGGCAATCACGACCAAGAAATTCGCAATCGCGCGGACGAGCTTTTACCGATGCGCAAAAACGACAACAATGCGCTGTTTGAAGAGATTTGCGACTACAAGGAGCTGGCGCTAAAACACGGCGGCGAAAATTTTAGGC
>CAUQJU010000084.1:0-5713 GCA_963518005.1 uncultured Campylobacter sp. | reverse complement strand
GAAAAGGGTTGCTAGAAGGCTTTAAAATCGCGATAGTCGGCAAGCCAAACGTCGGCAAAAGCTCGATCTTAAACTCGCTTTTGTCCTACGAGCGAGCGATCATCAGCGACGAGGCGGGCACTACTAGAGACAGCATCGAAGAAGCCCTAAAAATAGGCACTCATCTAGTGCGCATCATCGACACGGCAGGCATCCGCAAAAACGCTGGCAAGATCGAGCAGATCGGTATTTCGTATTCGTTGCGGGCTATCGAGGAGGCTGACGTCATCCTGGCTGTTTTTGACGCGTCGCAGGAGGCGGACGAGCAGGATAACGAGATCCTGGAGCTTTTAAAAAACTCGCAAAAAAAGATTTTTTACGTTCTAAATAAATGCGACCTCGGCGTTAATTTTACAAGCCCCGAAAATCCGATAAAAATCTGCGCCAAGCAAGGAACGGACGAGATAATAAATAGCCTAAAAGCCTATCTCGACGCGCAGGAGACGAGCGAGATACTACTAAACTCCGCTCGTCAAATTTCATGCTGCGAGGCGGCGAGCAAGGCGATAAAAAGGGCGTTAAATTTACTTGCCCAGTCCGAGCTGGAGCTCTTTGCCTACGAGCTAAATATAGCAATAGAGCAAATCTCGTCGATCACGAAACCGTTTGAGCGAAGCGAAATTTTAGACGAAATGTTTAGCAGTTTTTGTCTGGGCAAGTAGCGAGTTTATTTTGCAAAATCCGTAGCTTGCTGGGGCTTATCTAGCTTAAATATCGTCCGCGTTCCAGCCTTAGTCGGCAAACGCTAATCAAAAGAGCGCAGCACGCCTAACAAATAAAATTAAAAAAGAGTAAAACGAAAAATGCGGTAAATTTGCTCGCCAAACTCGTCCTAAAGCTACGGCTAATTTACCCTATGCTCATTTTTTGCGACTAAATTCGGCCGAGCGCCCGGCGCGAAACCCGTTAAAACTACTAAGCGCGAACAAGCGCATAAAAAGGAAAAATATGAATCCGTTTAAAATTTTGATTTTTGCGGTTGTCGTAAATTTGGCTTTTGCCGCAGACGCGTCAAAGGATGCGAATCTGACCGCAGATGACGCTCGCAACCAAAAAGAGGTAAAAATACTAGAGACGCTTTGCGGATCGATTTTGCCCTTTAGCATAGCCTCATGCGAGCAGCTAGCGGACAAGCGTTTGGACGAAAACAGCCCTGTTTACGACAGACAAAAAGGGTTAGTGGCGCTGCAAAAAGTCTGCGACTCGAAGGACGAAAGCGACTCAAAGCTTGCCTGCGCGGAGCTAGCATGCGAGTCGGGCCAGAGCCGCGAATGCCTAAACGCCGCTAAATACTATCAAACGCTACTTAGCGTTAACGAAAAAATGTCGGCGCTTTTTCAAAAAGACTGCGACGAGTGAGGCGTCATGGATTGTTTGTATGTTAAATTTTTTGCTAAGGCGGACGAAATGGGTATAACCAAAACGTATTCTCGCAAGATGAAAAAATATCTCAAAAAGGCGTGCGATGCTGGCGAAAAAGAGGGCTGCAAGGAGTTTGAAAAACTACGCGGGCTTTGAGCTGCTAGATAAAATTTAATGCAAAATGCGGTTTTGCTTAAAATTTGAGCCGCTCGCCAAGACCCGCATCTCAAAAATGCTAATTTTTATTTGGCTAAATTTAGAGCCGAATTTATTTTTTAATTAAGAGTTGGGCGCTTTTGAATCGTTCAGTTTTGTAACTCGGCACAAATATTATAAAAAAGCGGTAGTATAAATTTGCATGCAGCGTCAAATTTTACCCGTCAAATTTGCCTCGTTTGCGTCCCTTTGGTTTATCAAGTTTTTATGCGAATTTAAGTAAAATCAACCAAAATTTTTTAAAGGCTAAAAATGGACAAAGCTACCGTAAAAGCGCACAAAATCAGCGACGACGAATACGAAAATATACTTAAAATCCTAGGTAGAGAGCCAAATTTGCTCGAGCTTGGGATATTTTCCGCGATGTGGAGCGAGCACTGCAGCTACAAGTCGAGTAAAAAGTATCTAAACGGCTTTCCGACCAAGGCGCCGTGGGTGATCCAGGGTCCGGGCGAGAACGCGGGCGTCATAGACGTCGGAGGCGGCATCGCAGCGGTGTTTAAGATGGAGAGCCACAATCACCCGAGCTTTATCGAGCCTTTTCAGGGCGCGGCGACGGGCGGGGGCGGGATACTGCGCGACTTAGTAACTATGGGCGCGCGGGACGTTGCGAATATGAACTCGCTGAGATTCGGCGAGGTGAGGGGCGAGAGCGAAAATGCGAAAAAACAGCGCTACCTGCTAAAAGGCGCGGTCGCGGGCATCGCTCACTACGGCAACTGCATGGGCATACCTACTATCGGCGGCGAGACGACGTTTGATTCTAGCTTTAACGGCAACATCCTAGTAAATGCATTTGCGCTCGGGCTTTGTAAGAGCGACGAGATATTTTACGGCAGAGCCGAAGGTATAGGCAATCCAGTGATCTACGTCGGCTCAAAGACCGGCCGCGACGGGCTCGGGGGTGCCGTGATGGCCAGCGATAGCTTTAACGACGCGAACAAATCTCTGCGCCCGACCGTTCAGGTGGGCGATCCGTTTGCCGAAAAACTGCTGATGGAGGCGTGCTTGGAGCTGTTTAAAACCGACTACGTCGTGGGTCTACAGGATATGGGCGCGGCGGGACTAACCTCTAGTAGCTTTGAGATGGCAGGACGCAGCGGCAGCGGCATGAAGATGTATTTAGACCTCGTGCCTATGCGCGAGACTGGCATGACGCCGTACGAGCTAATGCTAAGCGAATCTCAGGAGCGTATGCTCATCTGCGCCAAAAAGGGCTGCGAGCAAAAGATACTTGAGATATTTAAAAAATGGGACCTAGACGCCGAGATCATCGGCGAGGTTACGAACAGCGGCGTGATGGAGCTTTATTGGCACGGCGAGCTAGCGGGCGAGATACCGATAGCGCCGCTTAGCGAAGCCTCTCCGGTGCTTGACCGACCGACAGCGCGCCCAAAATACCTAGACGAAATCAAAAATTTACAAATCCCAGGGAACGCGGATAATAAAACTGCGTTTTGGAAGCTGCTTAGCGAGCCTGAGGTACTAAACAAGTCGCTAATCTACGATCAATACGACGCAAATATCCAAACAAACACCATCAAGCAGCCGGGGCTCCTCGGCGCTGCGGTTATCCGCGTGAAAGAAACTGGCAGGGCGATCGCGATGGCGGCGCAGTGCGACCCGCGGGCTAATTTCGTTGATCCCAAAAACGGCGCGGCTAGAGCGGTCGCGGCGGCCGGACGAAAGGTTGCGATGAGCGGAGCGACGCCTCTAGCTATCACCGACTGCCTAAACTACGGCAATCCGCAAAATCCGGAGGTCATGTGGCAGTTCGCGCAGGGCTGCGAAGGTATCAAAGAGGCTTGCCGCGAGCTAAATACGCCCGTCGTGAGCGGCAACGTGAGCCTATATAACGACACTGAGGGCGTGAGCGTCTATCCGACGCCCGCGATCGTGACGGTGGGCGTGAACGAGGACGCAAACGCGAGCCTGCCGAGCGTCTTTACCCGCGCCGGCACGGTGATATACGTGCTTGGCGAGACGAAAGGCGAATTTGCCGCGTCGCTTTACGCTAAGGCGCTATTTGACGCAGTGGGCGGCGAGCTGTGCGCAGTGGACTATAAAAAAGAGCGCGCGCTGTGGGACCTAGTCATCGAGGCAAATAAATCGGGCGCGCTAGAGTTTGCAAACAGCGTAGGCGTGGGCGGCGTAGCCATAACGCTAGCAAAAATGGCGTGCCTAAGCGGGCTTGGCGCTGAGTGCAAATTTGACGTTAAAAAGCCGAATTTCATCTTTGACGAGAGCTTTTCGCGCGCGATCGTCGGCGTAAAAGACGAGGCTAAATTTGAAGCTCTAGCCGCTAAGCACGGCGTCAAATTTGAAAAAATCGGTAGCGTGGGCGGAGATAAATTTAAACTAAACGATATCGATGAAAAGCTAAGCGAGGTTAGCGAGGTTTATTTTAGCGAGTTTGCCAAGATTATCAAGCAAGAAAGCTAAATGATAATCTTAAACGGCTTTAAAGAGATAAATTTTGATCCGCGCCTTATACCAGGCGCCGAAAAATTCGGCAAAAGTCCGGATAAAATAGACTTCGATAAAAACGCGGCTTTACTCGGTTGTATCGGGGCTTGTAAATTTGAGCTGTTTAACGTCAAAAAGGAGCTTATCTGGGAGATAGGCGGCGATTTTTTACGTTTTGCCTTTGTGCCAGGATGCGCGCAAATTTGGCTGGTTAAGAAAACTAGCGAGCTTGCGTGCGAGCTTTTGGTTTACGGCTACGAGCGAAATTTGATCGCTAAAGAGGAGCTTGACGCACTCAGATCCGGGGGTGCGTTAGTTTGTGTAAAGCCGTTAGGCGCGGCTGTCGCTGTGGAGTTTGATTGCGGCGCAGACGGCTTTAGCGGATTTTTAGCGCGGCTTGAAAACGGCAAGATAAAAGCGCTACCTTACGGCGAAAATGTTTTTTTATCGCTCTTGGACGGCGAGCGAGCGTTATTTATGAGTAGTTCAAAAAATTTAGCCTTCATCGCCCGCGCGTCCGATTTAGCGCGGCTAAAGGAGATAAATTTCGACCAAACGCAGCTTGCGCGGGATTTAGGCGGCGAGTTTTTGCTAAACGGCATTATCCCGCTTAGCCGGAGCTTCTGGCTGGTAACTAGCGTCAGTTTTGCGAGCGGTTATCGTCATTACGTATTTGACGCCCAAAATTTGCGTTTTATAGACGAGGCTGCGATAGAGGGATTTTTGCCTTATGCGCAGGAGTGGGGTTACGTGCGCAGCGAGATAACCGCGCTAAAGCTAGTAGAGGGTAAAATCGCTGCGTTTTGGGACAAAATCATAAAAAACGTTACGAAAAAAAACAAAGAAACGCAGATAATAAGGCGCTATTTTACGGCCGATTTTGCGGATGTCGTAGCGCAAATTTTAGCCGCCGTAGAACTTGGAGGCAAGAGATAAAATCTAGCATTTGCGAGGCGTCCGGCGATTAGCGCAGGGCATATAGCTTAAGCCGCGCCGCGCGATTTAGCGGCTAATTTTACTAAATTTAAGGCGGAGCGTGATAGTAATTAGCGATTTTACCGAGCTTGACGGCGATCCCAGATACGGCGGTATAAATGCTGCCGATTTTGGCGCGAGTAAATTTTGCTTTAGCGTAGGTACGCTAGCAAAACTAGTCGCGGTCTGGGGCGACGAATACGAGGACGAGGAGCCTTGTTTTAAACTCTACGGCTTTGATCGCAAGCTAAAATTTAGCCTAAATGAGCCGATAATCTATGCTAAATTTGAACCTCGCGCGGCCCAAATTTGGTTAGCCAGGCGAGATAGTAAGAAGCAAATTTCGATTTTGATTTACGGCTACGGCGGCGAGCTAAGGGCAAATTTAGCGCTACCTGATGAGCTTGAAAATTCAGGCGTCTGGATGGACGAGCTGCCGCAAACGGGCGGTATGGCCGTAGGTCTTGGCGCGGGGCAGGACGGCTCTAGGTCGTTTTTCTTGCAGGCAAAGGGGAGCGGATTAAATTTAACCGCCGAGCTTGAGGACGATTTTAGTTTTTTGTTTGTTACGACCGGCAAAAAGGACGAGCGCGGAGGAAACTACGCGCCTGTTGTTAAATTTGGCAAAGAGCTCGAAGACGCGTCAAAACGCAAA
>CAUQJU010000083.1:0-5729 GCA_963518005.1 uncultured Campylobacter sp. | reverse complement strand
CTCAAACACCGTTTTCCCGCTTTTTATCGTGATTACCGCCGCTCCTTTTAGCGTCTTGCCTAGCAGCGGAGAGTTTTGGGATTTTGATTTATTTAGATTTTTGTCGTAGAGATACTCGAAATCCGGATCGATTATCGCGATATCGGCGAGGTAGCCCTCCGCAATCACGCCTTTATCTTTTAGTTTTAAAATTTTAGCCGCGTTATAAGACGTCAGAGCCGCCATTTTTTCGTAGCTTATCACGCCCTCGCGGACTAAATTTAGCGTGAGCGGCACGAGGGTTTGCAGGCCGAGGATACCGAAAGGCGCCTTGTCGAATTCTAAAAATTTCTCGTCGTTATGGTGCGGGGCGTGGTCGGTGACGATGACGTCGATTAGGCCGCTTTTTAGCCCCTCTCTGATCGCGTCCACGTCTGATCTGGTGCGAAGCGGCGGAGACATTTTAAAGTTCGTATCATATCCCAGTAGCTCGTCCTCGGTGTAGGTAAAGTGGTGCGGCGTCGCCTCGCAGGTTACGTTTATGCCGGCTGCGCGAGCCTGCGCGATGAGCTTTAGCGACCACTCGGAGCTAACGTGCGCGATGTGGATGTGGCCACCTGTTAGCTTGGCTAGCAGTAGATCGCGCGAAACCATAATCTCTTCTTGTTCGCGCGGCATGCCTTTGATGCCTAGTATCGCCGAGACGCGGCCTTCGTTCATGTGGCCGCCGCGGCATAGCGAGCAGTCCTGGGAGTGGTTTATGACGAAGCTGCCGAAGTGCTTTGAGTACTCAAGCGCGTATCTCATCACGTCGCTGCTAGCTACGGGTAGGCCGTCGTCGCTAAACGCCACTGCGCCCGCCTGCGTCATATCGCCCATCTCTACGCATTTTTTGCCGTCCATCTTGCTCGTTATCGCGCCGATAGGCAGTAGGTCGATGAGGCCGCGAGCTTTTGCCTTAGCTGCCATATCGCGCGTGATGACGGCGTTGTCGTTTACGGGATTTGTATTTGCCATCGGGCAGCAGGTTGTTACGCCGCCCGCGACCGCAGTCTCCGAGCCCGTGTTTATATCGTCTTTGTACTCAAGGCCGGGATCGCGAAAATGCACGTGCATGTCGATTAGGCCAGGCATTACTAGCTTGCCGTTAGCGTCTATTACTTTATCAGCCGCAGGTTCGTCAGCCGTGATGAGAGCGATCTTGTCGCCGTCTATTAGGACATTTGCTTTTTGCGAGCCGTTATGATTTACGATCGTGCCGTTTTTGATGAGAGTTTTCATTTTGCGCCTTTATTTTTGATGAGAGTATCTAGGATCGCCATCCTGACGGCGACGCCGTTTTCGACCTGATTTAGCACGTGTGAGTAGCGCGGATCGTCGGCTACGTCGGAGTTTATCTCGACGCCGCGGTTTATAGGGCCCGGGTGCAGGATCATGACGCCCTCTTTGGCGTATTTCATTTTGGCTTGGGTTAGGCCGAAAAATTTGGAGTATTCGCGTACGGACGGAAATGCTATCTCATAGTCTTGACGCTCGAGCTGGATGCGTAGCATAATTATGACGTCCGAGTCCTCGACGGCCTCACGCATATCGGAGCAAATTTGACAGCCGAAAGCCTCCATGCCAGTTAAAAACATCGGCGGACCAAAGAGCTTAACCTTGGCTCCGAGCGTTTTTAGGACGTAGATATTTGAGCGAGCTACGCGGCTGTGAAAAATATCGCCGATGATGGCGACCGTGAGATTTTCTAGGCTGCCGCGATTTTCCAGTATGGTAAAAAGATCAAGCAGCGCTTGGCTAGGGTGTTCGTTTAGGCCGTCGCCCGCGTTTACGACGTGAGCGTCGGTATTTTCAGCTATAAATTTAGCCGCGCCCGAGCTGTAGTGGCGCACGACTACGACGTCCGTTTTCATCGCGACGATGTTGTGGACGGTGTCGATGAGCGTTTCGCCCTTTTTGGTGCTGGAGTTTGAGGCGGTGAAATTTATCGCGTCGGCTCCGAGGCGCTTAGCCGCGATCTCAAAGCTCGTTCGCGTCCTAGTCGAGTTTTCGAAAAAGGCATTCACGGTCGTTTTGCCGTTAAGAGACTTTGCTTTTTTGGTCTCGGTTTTGTTTAATGCCTTAAACTCCTTGGCTATATTTAGGAAATGTTAATTTTCGTCTTTGTTTAAATTTGCAGCGGTTACGAGGTCTTTTTTGGTATAGCTCATCCGTTTTTTCCTTAGAAAGATAGAGTTAAATCAAAAAAGCGATATTACCCCGTTTTTACTTAAGGTTTAATTTTGCAGCTTGCTAAACTCCGCGCCCAGACGCTGCCTGATCTCGTCGCCCGCGCGCTCGCCGTCTTTAAAGTTTTCCGTGACGAGATCGTCTAGGCGGCTAAGCACCTCAAAGAGCTCGCTTTCCCATTTGTCCGGGTTTCTAGCGGTGTTCATCGTCTCGATAAACGTCAGCTTCTTGCTCATCTCGCTTAGGCTTTCTAAAAATCTTTCCTTTAGATCCTCATTTTTTAGAGCATCGTCGTAGAGCGCTTTCATCTTTAGTTCTCTTAGCTCGCCGTTAATGATCTCGCAAAAATCCTTGTACTTTTGCACCGAAATTTGACGCGCGGCCTCGGGGGAGTTGTTTGCTAGAGTGCCGTTCTCGTCAATCTTTCTCGTTGTTTTTTGTATCTGCGCGTAGAGCACTAGCGCGGCTATGACGCAGATGACGGCGTAAAATGCGATAGATGACATTGTTTTTCCTTTTTTGATTTAAATTTGCGGTTATACTGAAATTTTGCTTTTTTTACTATAAATCGCGCTAAAGCTAACCACCGCCAGCGCGCTCCAGATCAGCAAAAACGACAGCGCCTTAAGCGCGCTAACTTGCTCGCCGTAGTAAAAAACGGCAAGCAAAAGCTGCATCGAAGGCGAGATATACTGCAAATAGCCGATCGTGCTTAAATTTAGCCTAGTGGCCGCCGAGTTAAAAAGCAAAAGCGGCACGACGGTCGCAGGCCCGCAAAGAGCAATGAGAAGCCCAAACCACGAAAAACTAAAGTGATTTTGCCCGCTAGCAGCGACGAAAAATAGCGCAACGAGCGCGATAGGAGCTATGAGCGCGGTCTCGACGAAAAGCCCCTCTAAAGAGGGCACGCTAAGGCGCTTTCTAATGAGCGAATAAAATCCAAACGTGATAGGTAAAACGATGGAGATGACAGGCAGGCCGCCCGCGTCGTAAATTTGCACTCCGATAGCCACAAAGACGATACCGACGGCAAATTTGCCCGCGCGCGATAGCTTTTCTTTTAAAATCAGCACGCCAAGGAGCATATTTACGAGCGGATTTATGAAGTATCCCAGGCTGGTTTCCACGATCTTGCCGATATTTACGGCGTAGACGTAGATCCACCAATTTGCGGCGATTAAAAGCCCCGTGACAAACAGCCAAAACGCGGTTTTTTTGTCGCTTAAAATTTTCTTTGCGGCGCCTAGCTTACGGCCAAATTTGAGTAGCAAAAACAAAAGCAGCACCGACCAAAGGATGCGGTGGGCGACGATCTCGGTGGCCGAAAGCGCGCCAAGTTGTTTAAAATAAATAGGAAAAACGCCCCAGATAATAAATACCGACAAGCCGTAGATTAGGCCTATTTTGGTTTGATTTTTGTCCTTCATTTTTCCGCTTTTTTGGCGAAATTATATTTATTTGTCGTTAAGCAGAGCTTATGCGGCGAAAAAATGCGAATTTGAAGCTAAAATTTGAAATTTTATCTGTAATAAAATTTCTTTTAGCTAAAATCGGCGTTATTTTTAAAAAAGGTTTAAAGATGTGGAGTAGAGATTCGTGGAGAAAATTTAATATCTTGCAGCAGCCAAGCTACCCCGACGAGGCCTTGCTAAAAAAGGCCGAGGATAAGCTAAAAACGATGCCGCCGCTAGTTTTTGCGGGCGAGGCTAGAAACCTAAAGCAAGACCTTGCTAAAGTTTGCAATGGCGAGGCGTTTTTGTTGCAAGGGGGCGACTGCGCGGAGAGTTTTTCAAATTTTAACGCCGTAAATATCCGCGATATGTTTAAGGTGATGCTGCAAATGGCGATCGTTTTAACGTTTGCGGGACGCTGCCCCGTCGTAAAAGTAGGGCGCGCGGCGGGTCAGTTTGCCAAGCCTAGAAGCTCGGACTACGAGGAACAAGGCGGCGTAAAGCTACCGAGCTACCGCGGCGACATCATAAACGGCTTTGAATTTAACCCTGATGCCCGCGTGCCCGATCCAAACCGCATGATTGAGGCGTATTATCAAAGCGCATCCACGATGAACCTGCTTCGCGCCTTTTCTCGCGGCGGTCTAGCCGATCTGCACGAGGTAAATCGCTGGAACCTAGGCTTTATCAAAAAGCCCGAGCTTGACGCTAAATACGGCGAGCTAGCCAGGCAGCTGAGCCAAACTCTAGCCTTTATGGGGGCTTGCGGTATAAACGCCTCAAATACGCCCGCGCTTAGCGAAACTAAGGTCTACACCTCGCACGAGGCGCTCTTGCTGCCGTACGAGGAGGCGCTCACTAGAGAGGATAGCCTCACCGGCGACTGGTACGACTGCTCGGCGCATATGCTCTGGATCGGCGAGCGTACTCGCGGCATAAACGACGCTCACGTGCATTTTCTAAGCGGCGTGCACAATCCTCTTGGCGTCAAGATCGGGCCAAACGCTACCGCGCAGGACGTTATAGCGCTCGCAAATGCGCTAAATCCACAAAATGAAGCGGGCAGACTAAACGTAATCATCAGAATGGGCGCGGATAAAATCGGCGAGCGGCTACCTAAAATCCTACGCGAAGTAAAACGCGAAGGGCTAAATATCGTCTACAGCATCGATCCGATGCATGGCAATACGATAAAAGCCGCAACCGGCTACAAAACGCGCGAATTTGACAAAATTTTAAGCGCAGTTCGGAGCTTTTTTGAGATACATAGAGCAGAAGGTACGCATGCTGGCGGCGTGCACTTAGAGATGACGGGTCAGGACGTGACCGAGTGCACGGGCGGATCATTTAAGCTAAACGAAAACGATCTAGCCCACAGATACGAAACGCAGTGCGACCCGCGCCTAAATGCCGACCAGTCGCTAGAACTAGCGTTTTTGATCGCCGAGTTTTTAAAGAAAATTTAGCTTTAGCGGGCGTAAATTTGATGAAATTTGCGCCCTTTTATAAATTTGTAAATTTAGCAAGGCTCAAATTTGGCTCGTAAATTTACGGAATCTAAACGAGTCAAATTTGCTCCCGCCAGCCTTTTTCTTTTAAATTTAGCCGCTTTTTGCGCTTTTAAATTAAATTTGCCCCAAATTTCGCGAATTTCTTAAAATTTAATCCAATTTTCGCTACATTAATGAAAAATTATCAAAATCGGAGAAAATTAATGAGCGATGTTTACGATATTATCGTTATCGGCGGCGGTCCTTGCGGTATCGCGACCGTAGTAGAGGCTAGGGCGAACGGATTAAAAAAAGTCTTGCTTCTCGAAAAGGGCGACAATCACAGTCAAACGATACGTAAATTTTACAAAGACAATAAGCGCGTGGACAAGGAGTACAAAGGTCAAGACAGCACCATCCACGGCATCGTGTCCTTTGAGGACGGCACGAAAGAAAGCACGCTTGATTATTTTGATAAGCTGCTAGACAACGACGAGATAGAAGCGGTTTTTACCTCCTAGGTCGAAAGCGTGAAAAAAAAGTAAGATTTGTTTTTCGTGCACACCGCAAAGGGCGACTA
>CAUQJU010000082.1:0-5850 GCA_963518005.1 uncultured Campylobacter sp. | reverse complement strand
CATAAAGCGCTGGATAAAGATGATCGGCCAGCCGTATTTTTTCAGCATTATATGCGCGATGGCGAATTTTCGGCGCTGGGTATGAAGCTTTTTGGCGATATATTTTTTGTTATAGCGGCCTAGATAAAAGTAAATTTGATCGCCGACGAAGCCGCCCAGACCTGCTACGAAGATGGCCGGCGCGATATGCATATGCGTTTGATGAGAGAGGATGCCCGCCATTATGAGCGCCATTTCGCCTTCCATTATGCACCAGACGAAAAGTATGATGTAGCCGTACTCGATGAGTAGTTTCGTAAAAAATTCTTCCATCATAGCTCCAAAATGCTGTAAATTTTAGTTAGCGAGCGTAAATTTGCGCTACCGCCCAGATCCCTTAAATCGATTAAAAAGCAGGCCTCTACGCAAACGGCGTTTGTTTGATTGATTAGCTCGACGCTAGCCTTAGCCGTGCCTCCCGTAGCGATTAGATCGTCGATTAAAAGCACCTTTGCGCCCGCTTTTTCGCCGAATGCATCAACGTGAATTTGCACTTCGTCCACGCCGTATTCTAGGCTATATTTTTGCGAGATCGTGATGTACGGGAGTTTTTTTGGCTTTCTAATCGGCACGAAAGGCAGCCGCAACCTAGCCGCCAAAGCCGCTGCGAATATAAATCCGCGCGACTCGATACCCGCGATAAAGTCGATATCGGCGCCCTCGTATCTGGCAACTAGATGATCCATTAAAAAATTAAACGCCTCTTTGTTGTTTAGCAGCGTCGTGATGTCGCGAAATACTATACCCGGTTTTGGAAAATCGTTTATGCAGCGGATAGAATTTAATAAAAATTCCTTCCCCGCCTTGTCTAGTTCTTTCATTTTTTGCCTTTAAATTTGATTTATAGTAGCGCTTCGATTTTGCCCTCTAGCTCGCGGATGCGCTGTCGGAGTTTGTCGTTTTCCAGGCGGTACTGCGAGTTTCTGGTGCGAAGGGCGTTGGCGTCGTTTTTGACTTTGTTTAGTTCGTCGGTGAGTATGTCGATGTTGCCAAGGCCGCGCTGGAGCTGGATTTGTAACTTGCGAATTACGACTTCGGTATCTTGGAGATTGTTTTTCATAAAATCGCGCGTCGTGCGCTCTTTTTTAAGCAGGGTTTTAAAGTAAAACACCATAACGGTGAGATAGATACAAATGCAGATCAAAACGGTAAGCACGAGCCAATCGGTCATTTCTTGCCTCCTAACTTTTTCACGCGTCTTTCGTGTCTGCCGCCGGTAAATTCGGTAGCGAAAAAGGCCTTTATCATATCTGCCGCGACGGCGTCGCCGATCGTTCTAGCGCCCATGGCTAGCACGTTTGCGTCGTTGTGCTCGCGGGCTAGTTTTGCCGTGGTGACGTCGTGACAAAGCGCGCACCGAACGTGCGCATGGCGGTTAGCCGCGATACTGATGCCGATACCCGTGCCGCAGATTAGCACGCCATATTCGTTTTCTCGCTGTAAATTTTGCGCTAGAAGCTCGGCAAAATCTGGATAATCAACGCTATCTTTGCTATGCGTTCCTAGGTCGCATACGCTAAAACCTTCGTTTTTTAAAAGTTCGCAAATTTGCGCCTTAAAATCAAAGCCCGCGTGGTCGCTCGCGATAAAAATTTTGTCTATTTTCATGAAATTTCCATAAGCTAAAAAATGCTTAATTATAGCAAAAAAGCATTAAAGTAAAATTTCGCCGCGAGCCTTTAGAGGCGAAATTTAGGCTAAATTTTAAATTTGCCGCCTATAAAAACATCCTCATGATCGTAGCGGCATATCGTATCGGCTCGAAAAAGTAATCTTTTAGCGGCGAGATCACGATGATAACTAGCGCGATAAAGCCGTATCTTTGCATGCTATTTAGCCGGTTTGCAGCGCCATGAAGCCCGAAAATGCGTAAAAGATACTCAAGCGCTTTCGAGCCGTCAAGAGGCGGGATAGGGTAGAGGTTAAAGAGGGCTAGGACTAAATTTACGGCGGCGAGCATGAAAACAAACTCCGCTACCAAGCTATCAAAAAACCCAAAACCGATAAATTTAAGCGCGCAAAAAGCTAGCGCAAAGAGAGCTAGGTTGTATGCGATGCCCGCAAGCGCAACGACGATAGCGGCCTTGTAGCCGCCGTTATATAGCACGGTGCGTAAATTTATAGGTACGGGTTTAGCCCAGCCAAACGTCACTCCCGCGCTAAGATACATGAGCGCGGGCACGACGATAGTGCCTAGCGGATCGACGTGTTTTATAGGATTTATGCTAAGCCGCCCCAAATTTTTGGCGGTTAGATCGCCGTATTTAAACGCTGCATATCCGTGCGCGATCTCGTGTCCAACGACGGAGATAACGAGCACGGCGACTAGGATCGCTACCTGAGCTAAGTCGATGCTATCAAGGTTCATTCGATCTTATTTCCGTCGTTTTTAGCTTCGGTTCTAGCGGCTTCTAGCAGCTCGGGCGAGTTTTGTATAAAATCCACGCTCTTGCCGACTCTGTTCCATCTGATTTTGTATTCGTCGTCCCAGCTAAAATATACAAACCAAGGCTTGCCGACGATATTTTTGTATGCCACGGGGCCCCAAAAACGGCTGTCGTTTGAGTGGTCGCGGTTGTCGCCGATCATGAAAAACTCGCCTTCGGGAACCTGAAAATAAAATGCGTTAAACGGATAGTTGCCTACGCTTGGTAGCTCGTTTACGATAACGGGTTGCATGGCGAATTTGCTTGCGTTTAGGTAGTTTACGGCTAGTTCAAATAAATTTACCTTCTCGTCGTAGTGGATGCCGCCGAATTTATAAGGCTCTTTGACGAAAAGTTTGCCGCCTAGTTTAACGATATCTTTTTCGTCGAAATTTGCCTTTACAAACTCCTCACCCTCGTACGGGTGCAAAAATAGCGCCTTTTCGGTGAAAATCACTTCATCGCCGCCGACTGCGAAATTTCGTTTGACGTAGTGGATCTTTTCATCGTGAGGATAGCGAAAAACCACAATATCGCCGCGCTGCGGTTTGGCTCCCTCGATGAGATGACCGTTACCGTTAAAATCGGGCAAAATCTTGACCTCTATCCACGGAATGCGCGGTGTCGAGATGCCGTAGCTAAATTTTTTAACGAAAAGATGATCGCCGACTAAAAGCGTGTCCTTCATCGAACCAGACGGTATCACGAAGGCCTGTGCGACAAAGAAAATCACGAGCAAGACGATGACGACCGTGCCCGTCCAGCTGTTTGAAAAATCTAAAAATTTATTAAACGCTTTTTTCAAAATTTACGCCTTTTTCGCGCGGTTTTTGGCCGATTTTATGGTGTTTGACAGTAGCATCGCGATGGTCATCGGGCCTACGCCTCCGGGAACGGGCGTTATAAACGAGCATTTTGGAGCTACTTCGTCAAATTTGACGTCGCCTTTTAGCTTGCCGTCGTCCATGCGGTTTATGCCTACGTCGATTACCACCGCGCCCTCTTTTACCATATCCGCCGTTACGAAATCCGCCCTACCGATAGCGGCTACTAAGATGTCGGCGCCCGCGCAAATTTCTTTTAAATTTCGCGTTTTGCTATGCGTCACGGTTACGGTCGCGTTAGCGTTTAGCAGTAGATTTGCCATCGGTTTGCCCACGATGTTGCTGCGTCCGATCACGACGGCGTTTTTGCCCTCTAAATTTATATCGTAGGCTTTAAAGATTTCCATTATGCCTAGCGGCGTGCACGGTACGAATCCGTCAAGTCCGCTAGCTAGCTTGCCGACGTTTATAGCGGCAAAGCCGTCCACGTCTTTTGCGGGGCTAATGGTTTCTAAAATTTTATTCGTATCTATATGCTTTGGTAGCGGTAGCTGAACTAGGATACCGTCGATGCCGTCGTCCAAATTTAACACGTCTATCAGCGCGATTAGCTCGCTTTGCGTCGTAGACTCTGGTAGGCGGTGCATCACGCTTTTTACCTCGCAGGCTATGCAGGCTTTTTCTTTTGCCGCGACGTAGGTTTGGCTGGCTTTATCCTCGCCCACCAGTATCACCGCAAGCGCAGGCTCTATGCCTTGATTTTTCAAATTTAGCGCTTCGTTTTTTACTCTTTCTTTTACCTGCGCGCTTACGTTTTTGCCGTCTAATATCGTCATTTTCGTCCTTTATTACTTTTTAATCGCAAAGATTGTATGATTGCTAATTTTAGATTAAATTTACGAAAAAGCGAAAGAATTTATGAAAATTTGGCTGATTTTGGGGCTACTTTGCTGCGCGGCGTTTGCGAGCGATTTTATCACGAAAAACGAATACGCGAAGATGCTCTATCAAAACCCGCGCGGCATCGGCTGCGACAAGTGTCACGGCAGCGGCGGCGAGGGTAGCGTGATCGCAAAATACAAAGAAGAAAATAAAAAAACAAAAGTAAAAGAGGAAAAAGAACTGGTAGCTCCTAGGATAAATAATCTTGATTTAGAGACGTTTAAAAAAGGCGTACTTGGCGCAAGGAGCATGATGCCTAGCTACTTTTTAACCGACGAAGAGATAAATTTGCTTTACGAATACGTGATAAATTTCAACAAGGATAAAAAATGACGAACAAAGAAGCTTTTGAACTAGCCAAAATTTATATCCCGGGCGGCGTGGATTCGCCCGTTCGCGCGTTTGGCAGCGTCGGCGGCGAGCCGTTTGTGGTGGACCGCGGCGAGGGCGCGTATCTAGTCGATATCGAGGGAAACCGCTATCTGGACTTCATCCAGAGCTGGGGGCCGCTCATCTTTGGACACTGCGACCCGGATATCCAGAACGCGGTGATAGCGACGGCTAAAAAAGGACTAAGCTTTGGCGCTCCGTCAAATTTAGAAACGAGGCTTGCAAAACTAATCTGCGACGAGTTTAAAAACGTAGAAAAGGTGCGCTTCGTAAGCTCCGGTACCGAAGCTACGATGAGCGCGATACGCGTAGCGCGCGGCTTTAGCGGCAAGGACGGACTGATAAAATTTGAAGGCTGCTATCACGGGCATAGCGACGCGCTTTTGGTAAAAGCGGGCAGCGGCGCGACGACGTACGGCAATGCTTCAAGCGGCGGCGTGCCCGCGGACGTTGTGAAAAACACGTATCTAGCGCGCTATAACGACTTAGAAAGCGTGCGGGCGATATTTGAGGCAAATAAGGGCAAAATCGGCGCTCTCATCATCGAGCCCATAGCCGGAAATATGGGGCTGGTGCCTGCTAGCAACGAGTTTTTAAGCGGGCTTAGGAGACTTTGCGACTAAAACGGCGCGGTGTTGATATTTGACGAGGTCATGAGCGGATTTCGCGCGAGCAGGCGCGGATCGTTTGAATTTAACGGTATAAAGGCCGATCTAGTAACGTTTGGCAAGGTTATCGGCGGAGGCTGCCCGGCGGCGGCGTTTGGCGGACGGGCCGCTATCATGGACTGTCTAAGTCCGCTAGGCGCAGTGTATCAAGCAGGTACGCTAAGCGGCAATCCCGTAGCCATGGCTGCGGGCATCGCGAGCCTAAGTAAAATTTTTGCCGACGACGGTTTATACGCCGAGCTAAGTAAAAAGGCTAATTTGCTAATGAGAGGCTTTGCCGAGGCCGCTAAAAAGCACGGTATCGCGCTGCAAACGACGGTGCGAGGCTCGATGTTCGGGTTTTTCTTTAATCAAAACGAGGTCAAAAACTACGACGACGCGCTGAAAAGCGACGTAAATTTATACGCTAAATTTCACGCAAGTATGCTAAAACGCGGCGTTTATCTAGCGCCTAGCCAGTTTGAGACGGGCTTTGTTTGCAAGGCGATGAGCGACGAGGATATAGTTTTTGCCGTTAGGGCCGCAGACGAGAGCTTTGACGAGATCATGGACGAGTTGCAC
>CAUQJU010000081.1:0-5889 GCA_963518005.1 uncultured Campylobacter sp. | reverse complement strand
ACCGACGACAACGACAACCTAATCGGCACGGTAACCGACGGCGACGTTAGACGTGGGCTTTTAAACGGCCTTGGGCTAGATAGTCCCATAGAAAGCATCGTCGCTAAAAACCCCAGCACCGCAAATATCGGCGATGCAAAAGAGACCATACTAAGCATAGCGCTAAGAAAAAGATTGCATAAAATTTTGCTTTTAGATAACGACGGCAAATTCGTGGGCATCGAGGACATCGAAGACATCATAAAGCCCGCCGTAAAGCCCAACAAAGTAGTGCTAATGGTCGGAGGACTAGGCACAAGGCTAAGGCCGCTCACCGAAAATACGCCAAAACCTATGCTAAAAGTAGGTAATAAGCCCATCCTTCAAACCATAGTGGAAAAATTCGCCAAATACGGCTACATAGATATCGTAATGTGCGTAAATTTTAACGCCCAGATCATAAAAGACTACTTTGGCGACGGGAGCAAATTCGGCGTAAAGATAGAGTATATTTTAGAAGAAAAAAGATTAGGCACGGCGGGTGCGTTGAGCTTATTAAAAGAAATTCCAAAAGAACCGTTTTTTGTGATGAACGGCGATCTTTTAACGGACGCTAATTTCGAGCATATATTTAACTACCACTCTATGAATAACGCCGTAGCCACCATGTGCGTCAGAGAGTACGATACTCAGATACCTTACGGCGTCGTAAATATAAAAGACAATAAAATCGTCTCGATAAAAGAAAAGCCCGTCTATAAATTTTTCGTAAGCGCGGGCATATATATGCTTGAGCCGGGAGCGCTAAAATTTATACCCAAAAATGAGTTTTTCGATATGCCTACGCTTTTTGCCGAGCTGATAAAAAACGGCGAAAATACCGTATCCTTTCCGTTATACGAATACTGGATCGATATAGGCAGGATGGAAGAGTATCAAAAAGCAAACGAAGACTACGATAGGATATTTTGATGAATGCTCTTATCATAGGATACGGCTCGATAGGCAAACGACATTGCGAGATTTTAGAGCAAATTTGCGCTCGCGTAGAGCTAGTCACCGGTCAAAACGTAGCGGATAAAAAATGCTATAAAAATTTAAAAGACGCGAATTTGGTAGAATTTGACTATTTCGTCGTCGCGACGCCCACTAGCACGCATCTTGAAATTTTAAAATTTTTAGACGAAAATATAAAAGGCAAAATAATCCTTTGCGAAAAGCCGCTTTTTGATACTTTTTATAGCTTTCGCCCAAAAAATAATCAAATTTTAGTAGGCTACGTCCTGCGCTACCATCCGCTGCTTAGCCGCCTTAAAAATATGCTAAAAGACGAAAAAATCATCTACCTAAACGCCGTTTGCGGTCAGTATCTGCCGACTTGGAGAAGCGGAGATTACACGAAATGTTACAGCGCAAACGGCAAAATGGGCGGCGGAGTACTGCTTGATCTAAGCCATGAAATAGATTACGCTTTATGGCTTTGCGGCGAGCTAACCGATATCAAAAGTTTAAACGGCAAGGTATCGGATCTGCAAATTTCAAGCGACGATTTATGCCTAATAATCGCAAAAAGCAAATTCGGCTTTGTTAGCATTAGCATAGACTACCTAAGCCACGCCGTTTATAGAAATTTAATCATTCAAACAAACGATGTGACATATACGCTAAATTTTATCTCAAACGAGCTAATCAAAAAGGATAAATCAGGCGAACAAAAAAGATATAAAGCTAGAAAATTTGAGCGAAATTTTATGTTTTTAAAGATGCATCAAGATATTTTGGGCAAGCAAAAATTTGCCTGTGATTTTAATGAAGGATTAAAAATCATGGAGATCATCAAAGAAATTCAGGAGCAAAGATGAGCGAAATTTTATGCACGATATGCGCCAGAGGCGGTAGCAAAGGCGTCAAAAACAAAAACGTAAGAGAGCTTTTAGGCAAGCCCCTAATCGCCCACTCCATAGAGCAAGCCAGGCAAAGCGGACTTTTTAAGCACGTAGTAATCAGCACCGATAGCGACCTCATCGTAGATGTAGCGGTTAAATTCGGCGGCGAAGTGTTTTTTAAAAGAGACGCGGCGCTAGCTAGCGACGCGGCGGGCAAACTAGACGCCATAAAAGACGCGCTTTTAAGAAGCGAGGCGCATTTTAATCAAAAATTCGACTACGTCATAGATCTAGACGCCACTTCGCCTTTAAGGGACGTTAGCGACATCGTAAACTCTTTTGATCAATTTTTAAAAGACGGCAACGAAAATTTAATCACGGCGGCTCCAAGCAGGCGAAGCCCTTACTTTAACTTGATCGAAATTTTTGAAGACGGCTCGGTCGGACTATCTAAAAAACCGCAAAAACAGATACTTTGCCGCCAAGACGCACCCAAAACTTACGATATGAACGCGTCTATTTACATCTGGAAAAGAGATATTTTGCTAAATGAAGATAGCGTATTTTTACCAAAAACCGGACTTTACGTAATGCCAGAAGAAAGATCGATAGACATAGATAGCGAGCTTGATTTTAAATTCGTCGAATTTTTGATGGGAGAAAAAAATGCTAAAAGATAAAGTGATCGTAGTAACGGGCGGCGCAGGACGCATAGGAAGCGCTTTTATAAAAGCTATCGTCGCCCAAAACGGCACAGGCGTAATCGCAGAGACTAACGTCGCTAAGGCCGGCGCTCTAAAAGAGGAAATTTTAAAAACGAATGCAAAAGCTAAAATAGAAGTTTTAAATATCGACATTTGCTCTAAGTGTTCGGTTGAAGGCGCGATTAAAATTTTACGCGATAAATACGGCAGGATAGATGCTCTGGTAAATAATGCCTACCCTATAAGCAAAAATTTCGGCAAGAAATTTTTTGAGATAGATATGCAAGATTTTAACGATTTCGTCTCATTGCATCTTGGCGGATACTTTAATATCTCGCAAATTTTCGTTAAGTATTTTTTAGAGCAAGGATATGGGAATATCATAAATATCTCGTCTATTCAAGGTATCGGAGCGCCGGCGTTTGAGACCTATGAGGGTACGAATATGCACTCGCCCATCGAGTACACCGCCGTCAAGCACGGATTAATCGGTATGACAAAATATATGGCAAAAATGTTTAAAAAAGATCATATAAGAGTAAACGCCATAAGCCCCGGCGGGATTTTAGACGGACAGCCGGAGCCGTTTTTAAGCCAATACAAAAGAAGATGCGGAACAAAAGGAATGCTTGATGCAAGCGATATAGCAGGAGCGCTCATCTATCTTTTAAGCGATAGCTCTAAATTTGTAAATGGGCAAAATATAGTAGTTGATGACGGGTTTAGCTTATAGGCTATGGGTCTATAATTTAAAATAACGCCAAACTCAAAAAGCCTTAAAAGCAAGCCGCGGTTTCTTTTAAGCCGTATTTTTCAGCTTTTATTTGGTAAAATCACGCAAATTTAGCTAAATCGGACGAAAGATTGTTTTCAAATATTTATACGTATAGGTTTTTTATCGTAAATTCGGTCAAAAACGAATTTATAACCAAATTCGCAAAAAGCAAGCTGGGCGTAGCGTGGGCGATACTGCATCCGCTAGCCCAGGTGCTCATCTACGCGACCATACTCTCCTCCGTACTCTCGGCCAAGCTGCCCGGCATCGATAGCAAATACGCCTACGCGATCTACCTAATGAGCGGGATGCTTTGCTGGATGCTTTTTAGCGAGATTTTTTCGCGCTGCATTGGCATTTTTACCGACAACGCCAACATAATCAAAAAAATGTCCTTCCCTAAAATCGTCCTTCCGGCTACCGTGGTTTTAAGCTCGGCGATAAACAATCTTATTTTATTCGTCTCTATTGCGGTAGTATTTGCGTTTTTGGGGCATTTTGCGGGCGTAAATTTGATCTTTTTGCCGATCTTTTCCCTAGTTACGGTGATGCTAGCCGTCGGATTTGGGCTGTTTTTCGGCGTGATAAACGTCTTTATGCGCGACGTAGGCCAGATTGTCGCCATCGTATTGCAGTTTTTATTTTGGCTAACGCCGATCGTTTATATGACGAGTATCTTGCCGCCGAATTTGCAAGAGCTTATCTACATAAACCCGCTTGTGGGCGTCGTTAGCGGCTATCACGATATTTTGATCTACGATAAGACGCCCGATTTCTCGCTCTTGATTTATCCGGCCTTTATCGGCGCGGCAAGCCTTGGAGCCGCGTTTTTCGTTTACAAACGAGCCGAAGAAGAGATGGCGGACGTTTTATGATTTTATCCGTTCAAAATATCTGCAAAACTTACTTGGATTACGAGAGTAACTTTAAGCGATTTGCCTCGTGGTTTAGCAAAAATAAAGAAGAAAAAAACGTAAAAACCGTACTAAAAGACGTAAGTTTTGACGTGGGAGCCGGTGAAGTAGTCGGGCTAATCGGGCAAAACGGAGCGGGCAAAAGCACCCTTTTAAAAATCATCTCGCGCACGCTAAAGCCCTCAAACGGCCGCGTAACGAGCGGGGCTAAAATTTCGTCCATATTAGAGCTAGGCATGGGCTTTCACGGCGATCTAACGGGTAGGCAAAACGCCTATCAATCCTGCTCTCTCATGGGTTACTCAAAAGAGCAAATCGACGAAATAATAGCCTATATCGAAGACTTTGCCGAGATAGGCGAGTATTTTGATTATCCCGTGCGAATTTACAGCAGCGGCATGCAGATGCGCCTTGCTTTTTCGGTCGTCACGGCAAATCGCCCCGATATACTCATCATCGACGAGGCACTATCGGTGGGCGACGTGTACTTTCAGCACAAAAGCTTTGACAAGATAAAAGAATTTAAAAGCCTAGGTACGACGCTCATTATCGTTTCGCACGATAGCGGCGCGATAAAATCCATCTGCGATCGCGTGATCTTGCTAGAAAAAGGACAAATTTTAAAAGACGGCGAGCCTGAAGCAGTACTTGATTATTACAACGCCCTAATCTCAAAAAAACAAGACGTACAAATCTCGCAAATAACCCTGCAAAACGGCAAAACCGCAACCGTATCTGGCAACAAAAAAGCCTGCATAAAAAACGTCGAAATTTTAGACGCCGCAGGCAAAAAGATACAAAATTTAGAAGTCGGCAAAAAAATCAAGCTAAAAGTAACAGTGCTGGCAAACGAAAATTTACCCTCGCTGGTGCTTGGCTATCAGATCAAAAATCGCTTCTCGCAGGTCGTCTACGGCACGAACACTTACCACCTAAAGCAAGCTTTAAAAAATCTCAAAAAAGGCGAGGAGTACGACTTTAGTTTTGAATTTGACGCAAATTTGGGCGTCGGGTCGTTTTCTGTAACGATAGCGCTGCACGATAGCGACAACCATCTGCAAAACAACTACGAATGGCGCGACAACGCAATCATTTTTAACGTCGTAAATTTTAGCAAGCCTGATTTCGTCGGCCTTGCGTATCTTGAACCGAGTTTGGAAATAAAGAGAATAAATGGATAAATTTTATAAAAGTTTCGAAGATAAATTTAGAGGCCATAGAAGCGAGATCAAAAAACGCTTGCTTGCTTACGAGCCGTTTTTGCAAATCTTAAAACAAAACGATGAAAAGCCGGCGGCGGTCGATCTAGGCTGCGGCAGAGGCGAGTGGCTTGAAATTCTAAAACAAAACGGCTTTGCCGCGCGCGGCTGCGACGTGAGCGAGGAGATGCTAAAAGAGTGCGAAAAAAACGCGCTTGAAGCCAGAAATCAAGGCGCTATAGAGTTTTTAAGCGAGCTAGAGGACTCAAGCCTTGCGCTCGTTAGTGCATTTCAGCTTGTGGAGCACTTGGAGTTTAGCGAACTTTGCGAGCTAATAAAGCAGGCGCGCCGAGTTCTCAAAGACGGCGGTATCTTGCTACTTGAAACGCCAAATCCGGAAAATTTACGCGTCGCTACGCTAAATTTCTACCT
>CAUQJU010000080.1:0-5931 GCA_963518005.1 uncultured Campylobacter sp. | reverse complement strand
GAACTAGACATCTCTTCGACTGCGGCGGCGCTTTCTTGGATGGAGTGGGCTTGCTTGCCTGCGCCGTCGGTTAGATTTTTCATAGACTGGGCTAGGATTTTAGCCTTTTCTTCTAGCATTTGAGCCTCTTTTAGGCTTTCTCTTAGCATATTACCCACCGCATCGCCGGCGCTTTGTATGCCTACGATCATATCTTTTAGATCGCTTTCAAGCTCCTCTTTTAGCTCGACTTTGGCGGTGTAATCGTTTTTGTTATACGAATTTAGCACTCGCGCGATGTCTTTTAAATTTGACGAGATGGAGCCAAAAAAGCGGTTTAGCAAATCTTTTAGCTGCACCAAAGCCGGATTATTAGGATTAGCCTTGATAGTTGCGCCCATGTGGCCTTTTATCATGAGATTTGCGATGCCGTTCATCTCGTCGATTAGGGCGCTATCTTTTTTGATACCGTTTACGACTTTATCGATATTTTCGTTTATGGCGCGGCTCATCATACCAAATTCGTCGTGCGTCGTTACGATTAGTTTTTGCGGGGCTTTGGCCTCTTCGTAGGTGACGAATTTAAACGTATCTTCTAGCTTTTCTTGGATAGTTTTTATTGGGCTTAGAGATTTTTTGAGCAAGATATAAACGAAAATCGAAAGCGCCGCGATGAAAAGCGCGGCTAGCGCTAGTTGAGCCTTTAAAAGCGGCAAAGTGTTTGATGAAAAGGTATCCGCGCCGATAGCCGCTACCGCTAGCCAGCCTTTGTCGTTTATGGCCATTACTTTTGCCGTTACGTTTTCGCCCTTATAGTTGGTGTAAGGGATTAGCCCGTTTTCGTCGAATTTTTTAGCTGCAAACGCCTCGGCTAGATATTTGCTTGCGGGAACGGTTTTGCCGACGTTGTTTGGGTCGTTATGCGCTAGCATAACTCCGTCTTTATCCATGAGATATACATAGCCGAATTTAGTTTTTCCCATTTCCAGCACGCTTTTTGATAAAGTAGACAAGTTTACGTTTACGGCAGCGGCTCCTACAAATGCGCCGTTTTTATTAACCGGGGAAGCGAATGTTACGACCATTTGACCGTTTGCAGCTGAAGCATAAGGTGCTGTAAAAATCGTTTTTTTAGCCGATTTTACGTATTTATACCATTCGCGAGTTCGCGGATCGTATCCCTGCGGCACTTCTCCGTTTGAAAAATACGTAGCTCCGTCGGCTTCGTTACCGTAATAAGCTAGCTCCATGGTCGCTCCGCCGTACGTTTTGGCGTCTTTTATAATATCAAAGACGTCTTGCTCTCGGCCGGTTTGGATATTTGCCGAGAGAATAGCAACCTTTTCTTCGTAGCCATCAAAAAACGTATTTATAGTGCTTTTAATGTCTTTTAAAATTTGATCTTGAGTTTGACTAACCAGCTCCACTACTTTATCTCGCGCCGTATAGTAGCTCACTGCCGAAATAGCGGCAAAAGATACGACCAGCGCAACAATAAGCATGGTAGCGATTTTGTTCGTGATGGATTTAAACATCGCTTTTCCTTTAAATTATTTTTTAACGCCGATTATACGACTAAAGCGTTAAAAAAATACTTAATGAGCTTATTTGTGCAAAATTTAGAAAAATCGTCGTATAATTGCAGAATGTTTAAAATTTTTAGAATTTATGATTTTATAAAAGACGATGAAAGTAGCGATTTTTACGGCGTATTTATCGATAGACTCTATCCTCGCGGGATAAAAAAAGAGATTTTTAGCTCATTTTTATGGCTAAAGTCCGTCACGCCTTCAAGCGAGCTAAGAAAGTGGTTTCATGAGGATAAAGAGGCCAGATTTAGCGAGTTTAGGCTCAAATTTAAAACCGAACTAACGACGGCAGAGGCCAAAGAAGGGATTAAACAACTGCTAAATTTAGCCAAAACGCACGGCAAAATCGCGCTGCTAACTGCCGCAAAGGACGTAAATTTAAGCCACGCGCCTATCATTTTAGAAGCCCTAAATGCTCGGTAACGCTCTGCCAAGCTTTAGATCTATGCAGTCAAATTTGCAAATTTAGCAGGACGTGAAGCAAATATTCAAGACAGAATGGGCGTAGTTTAACTTTAAAATTTTAACCCTCGAGGGCGCGGACTCATCGTCCGTAACCCAAGTATCCTATCGGTAGCGCAACGCTGAGTTTTAGATTTATGGAGTCAAATTTGCAATTTTAGCAGGACGTGAAGCAAATATTCCAGACGGAATAGGCGTAGTTTAAATGGTTTTTGATTAGGCGTGACGGGAGCATACATATAGTATGTGACCGAGCGCCTTAATCAAAAACTACTTTTGAAATCCGTCATTTATGGGGAATTCTAGGCCGGTAAAAGGTTTTGATTAGTGTCGGCAGTAGCACTAGCGCCCCCAGCAACATCATTATCATAACAAGATCTGTTAAAAGTCCAAAATATATCGTCGGGATAAAGTTGCTAGTTACCATTATGCTAAAGCCGAGGATAATCGCAAACGAGGTGTAGTACATCGCGTAGCCGATACTGGCGTGCGAGGCCTTGATCGACTCGGCGACGTTTTTGCTGCGAAGCTCGATTTTTAGGCGGTGGATGTAGTGGATGATATCGTCCACGCCGATGCCTATGCTGATAGCCGCTATCGTAATGCTCATGATATCAAGCGGGATACCCAGCGCGCCCATGACGCCAAACACCGCGCAAAGCGGGATCAAATTTGACGCGATGGTGATGGCGGCGAGCTTGATGCTTTTAAAAATAATGCAAAAAACGATAAAAAGCGACAAGATAACAAAACCGAAAGAATCCACCTGCGAGGCGATGAGGCTTTGAAGGAGGTTGTTATAAAGCACCATCGCGCCGCTAACTTGCACGCTTGCGTTGTCGTTTGCGATCAAATTTGCGATATCGGTTCTAAGCTCGCGCAAAAACTCGTCCCTGCGTAGCGCGTCGTCGCTATCAAGGGTACGCGCGGTAAAGCGCAGTTCGTTATCCTTTATGCTTACGTATGGACTTAGGATTATGTCTTTGTATTTTTGCGGGATCTGTTCGTATAGGATCGAGAGCATGAGGCCGTCGGCGGGCTTTTGCGTGATGCGCTCGACGATCTTTACGACTGTGTTTAGGCTGCTGGCGTGCCCGATAAAGCGCTTGTTTTCTAGGTAGTTATGTACTTTTTTTGCAACGTCGATTTTATGCTGATTAAACCAATACTTATCCTCGTTCGCGCTAGCGGCAAACTCGTCGTCAAATTCGTCTTTAGGCTCGTTTTTGGCCGCGCTTTGCTCAAATTTAGGCTTGTTAAATTTGATCAATATATCAACAGGCACCGTGCCACCTAGCTTCGTATCGATCACCTGCATGCCCTTGTAGATTTCGGTCGTATCTTTAAAATAGCTTATGAAGCTATTTTCGACTTTTAGCTTTGAGATGCCGTAAAGCCCGAAAATAAGCACCGCAATGCTGATAGCGTAAACGGCGCGGCTGTGATTTAGCGCAAACGCGGCGCAGTGCTTGGTAAAGCTAAATTTATCCTCAAATGTCCTAACGGGAGCGAGCTTTGGCATCAGCGCCGTCGCAGAGCCAAATAGCAAAAACGCGAGCGCTAGCGAGATAGAGATCGACGCGCTCATCATGATGCCGAGCATTATGATAGGCTTGATATCAGAAAGCGCAAGCGATAAAAAGCCGATAACGGTCGTAAATATAGCAAAAAACGATGGGCTGGCCTTATCTCGCAGCGTGAGATAGACTAGCTGACGGTTGCTAAGATGCGGCTTTGTGATGCAAAACTCACGGTAGCTCACGATCAGATGGATGACGACCGAGATAGTGAAGGGCGATGTAGTTTGAGCTAATCACCGTGATCTCCCAGCCAAAAAACCCAAACAGTCCGCTCGCCCAAATAACGCTAATCACGCAGATAAAAATCGGCATAACGATGTAGCAAATCTGTCTAAAAAACAGCCAAAGGCAAAAGACTAAAAGCAGAGTCACGCTGATGCCGTAGGTCGCAAGATCGGAGCGCACGAAGCTCACCATATCATCCGCGATCATATTTGCCCCGCCTAAAAACAAGCTCTCGCCACCGCCAAATTTCGCTATCGTCTCGCGGATCTGCTCGATCGCGGCGTGCTCTTTTATACGCGCTTCGTCGCGGTGGGCTTTAAACTGCGCATTTACCGCGCTTAGACGCTGTTTTTGCTCGCTTGTGATATTGCCGTCTAGCTTGGCATTTAACAGAGTATTTCGCTCGTTTAGTATGCTTTGATATTTTTCGTCGGTCTTTAAATTTAGCACGATCGCCGTAGTTTTTAGATCGCGGCTAACGAGGTTGTTCGTATATAGCGGACTATCCGCAAACTCGCGGCGTACTAGAGTTTTGTTTATATCGGCATCAGCGAGGCTTGGCACATGCTTAACCAGCTCGCTAAGATCGCTAGTTCCGCTTTGAAGCAGCGGGATGTTTAGTACCGAAATAACGCTTGATACAAGCTCGTTTTTTTCTAGTTCGCGGCTTAAATTTTCTATCTTTTCAAGCGTAGAAGGTGCAAGCAAATCGTCTTTTGGCGTGTAGGCGATAACCAGGTAGTTTGGGCTAACGTAGCGTTTAGAAACGTCTCTAAAGACGGCTAGATCTTTATCGTTTTCAAGTAGCAGCGTCTCTGTAGACGCATCAACCTCGAGCTTGGCGCTAAAATATCCAAAAACCAGCGTCGCGGCTAGTACGCCCGCGATAACGCTTTTTGGAAAGTCGACGATAAATTTAAAAATCCGCTTCATCAGCGCCTTATTGCGGAGCTTGGACGGAGTTTAGCTTGCTAAGCAAATTTTCAAAACTCTCGTTTTCCATCAGGCTGTCAAACTGACTGCGGTAGGTCTGGATGATACTAACGCCTAAAATTTCGACGTCATAGATGAGCCAGCCGCGCTCTTTGGCGTTATAAAATTTATACGTAAAGCCGTAGTTTTTGCCGTCCTCGCCAACCAGATCGGCATTTAAAAAGTAGCGATTTTCATTCGGTTTGGTCGCATCTTTAAAGTTTATAGTTTGGTTTTTGTAGCTTAAAAGTTTATCGACGTAGCTTGATTTTAATCTCTCTTCAAAAGCTTTGTTAAATTTGACCTTTTGCTCGGCGCTTAGGTTGTTATAGCGCTTGCTTAGGGCGATCTTTGACATCTGTTCGTAGTCGAAATACGGATCAAAAACGGCGAAAATTTTACTTATTTTCTCGTCTTTGCTCAAATTTGCGTTTTTTAATACCTCGATAGCGTCTTGCGTCGTTTTTTGCATCGTAGGTTTTATCTGCTCCTCGCTGATCGCAAAGAGGCTAACCGCGCTAAAAAACGCAAGCAGGATGATTTTTAAAAACTTCATTTTATTCCTTTATTAAATGATTTCGGCGCTGTTCGTATGCGTCGCGTAGAAACGGATACAGATCGATCGCGTCTTTTTTAAGCTCATCGTAAGCGTCTGGGTGCAAAGACAAGAGATTGCCTTGCCGAAAAGACTTTATCGCAAACGAATCTAACATCGGTTTTACGTAGCTGACGGGATCTAGGTAATAATCCCCGACCATACCCGCCATATCGCGTAAATTTGAAGGCCCCAGAAACGGCAAAACCACGTGAAATCCGCTGCCTACGCCCCAGTAGCCTAGCGTCTGACCCAAGTCCTCGTCGTGGCGCTGCAGATTGTAGTATTTAGCGCCGTCGGTTAGCCCGCCAAATCCGATAATCGTATTTGCCAAAAACCTTAGCGTCTCCTCGCCCGCCTCGCTAAATTTAAGCTGCAAGACGTTATTTACGAAGCGGACTGGATATAAAAGGTTATCAAAAAAATTTCCCGCGGCGGTTCTTGCGGCTTCGGGCACCACGTAGTTGTATCCTTTTACCGCGGGATGGATGGCGTTTACATACATAAAATCGTTAAAACCGGTCATCAT